>DASYOM010000209.1:0-64948 GCA_036007765.1 Chitinophagaceae bacterium
ACAAAAAGACTTTATGCCCCAAGACCTGGAAGCTTACCAGCAAAAATATAAACAGGCCAAAATCGCTTTCTATAAAAAGAAACTTCAGCAACTTGAAACGGTGGCCGCTTAGCGATGTTGTATAGAATAACAAAAGTTCATAAGAAGTCCGTTAGCCGGAACGCAAGATGACCAAAGAACTAAAGACGAGGAAATGCACGTCAGAACTGCTATTGGCAATACCCTTGTCGTGCGAAGCCATCTTCTTAATATGGTCTATTGTTGAAAAAAACTAAAGAAGTTTGCCTTTGCAGGATATGTTCTTTTCAATGAATCAATCTCTTGATTTATTCTAATTGGGTCAATAAAGTTGCCTTTAATAGTATATAGGTCTAAAAAGGCCTCTTCAAATTCTTTGGAACTTAGCTTGTTACTGTTAATATATTTTTCAAGGTTGGCGTCCATTTTACGATAAACAGAATTTCGATTATTCGTGTCTTTATTAGATTGAAATTTCAGAGCAATAAAGTTATCATGATTGAGCTTCCTCTTGTAGGTATATTCAAAATCATCGTTTGTCAGGGAGTCAATAAATTCAGCGCCCTCTTTGTACTTTTTTAGAGTGATTAATAAACGAAGTTTTAATTCAATAACAGACTTTCTTATTGAGTCACACGGCATGCTTCTGTTAACGAGAACCAAAGCTGAGTCTAAAGATGAAGTTTTAGAAAAATTGTTGTAAGCTATTTCTTTTGCCTTTTTGAAATTGTCGTAACAAATAATTTCCTTGTCATGAGCAATGTAGCAAGAGCACATTTGAGATTGGATAAGAAAAAGAAGACCGAAAATTATAAATCGAGTCAAGTGTATTAGTTGTCTTGCCATTAGTGCCAAGGTTTGCATTTTGGTTTTCGCACAACGCTTGTATTACGAACCTCAATCTAAACATGTTCGTAAAGCCAGCCAAATGAACTTACTTTTACGAACCTATCACACCAGCGCCACCCACAAAATCTCAACCGGGTGCTTTGCTTTTACTCCCGTCCATCTTTTACCTGGTAGCGGCAACTGGTGCCGGGTGCTGCAATAATTGTATCAGGATTACTTTAGAGATAATGGTTCCATTGTCTGACTATGATTTATTTGATTGATTGACGGACTTTGATTTTGGCTTCATCACTCTTTTGAACTGAAGAGAAGAACTTCCAAAATTGATGAGCAATCCTATTTCCAATCCATATGCTTCCAGGTAATTAATTGCCTGTGCAAGGTGCACATCTTCCAACTTTACTACTGCTTTGATTTCAACCATTACCTTTCCTTCGACAAAAAAATCGACTCGTCTTGTTCCAATATTCTCTCCCTTGTAAGAAATCAACATTTCATGCTCACGGCTAAATTCCAGCTTCTGAAGATTCATTTCAATTTCCAACGCTCTTTGATAAATTACCTCCTGGAAGCCATTGCCAAGATGCTTATGCACCTCCATTGCGCACCCAATGATTTTACCTGTCAAGTTGCTCAACGGGTATTCGACTTTTATAATCATAGTCTTCATTTAATCATTTCAATCACAGTTCAAGACTTCAAATGATTTTATTTTGTGAAAAATTACCTAGCGGTATCAACTCACACCAACGCCTCCCACAAAATCTCAACCGGGTGCTTTGCTTTCACTCCCGTTCCATCTTTTACCTGGTGGCGGCAACTGGTGCCGGGTGCGGCAATAATTGTATCAGGCTCACTGTTACGCACAGCAGGAAACAACACAAGCTCACCAATCTTCATCGAAAGATCATAGTGTTCTTTTTCATAACCAAAAGAACCCGCCATACCACAGCAACCGGATGGAATAACTTCTACGGAATAATTTTCAGGGAACGATAACATTTTTGCAGAGGGCGTAAGAGAGGTCAATGCTTTTTGCTGGCAATGGCCGTGGAGCTTTATTGATTTTTTTTCTTTGGTAAAAAGATCGCTGCTGATATTTCCATTGTCAATTTCCTTTGCAATGAATTCATCTATTAAGAAAACATTTTTCTCCAATGCTTTTGCTGCTTCAAAATTTTCATCATCGGCAAGGTCAATGTATTCATCAATAAAAGTAAGAATGGCGCTTGGTTCTATGCCGATCAAAGGCGTTTCTTCATTTATTATTTTACTGAATATCTCAATATTTTTATTGGCTATTTTTTTTGCTTCTCTTAGTAAACCTTTGGAAAGCCACGTCCTGCCGCTTTCTTCATGATCAGTCGTCAGTACTTTATACCCTAATTTTTCCAGCAACAAAATTCCCTTCATTCCAATTTCTGTGTCATTGTAGTTAGTAAACTCATCGCAAAATAGATAGACAGTTTTCTTTGGATTCTTCACCGGTTGTGCCTTCCTGTTTGCAAACCATTTTCTCAAAGTTGTTTTATGAATCGTGGGCATAGAACGCTGCGGTGCAAAACCTGCTATTCGTTTTACCATATTGCCAATCGCCTTGGAACTCATTGCAGAATTATAAACGCCGGGAAGTATTGCTCCTAATTTTGCAGAGTTGGTAAAATTCGCAATCAGCTTCGTGCGGAATGGAATTCCATTGGCATCATAATATTGTTGAAGAAACTCCGCTTTCAATTTAGCGACATCAACATTTGACGGGCATTCTGATTTGCATCCTTTGCAACTCAGGCAAAGATCCATTACGTCATAAATTTCCTTATGATCAAACCGATTCATCTTCTCAGAATTCGTGAGAAATTCACGAAGGATATTTGCTCTTGCCCTTGTTGTATCCTTTTCATTTTTGGTAGCCATGTAAGACGGGCACATCGTGCCTCCTGATAAAGGCGTTTTACGGCAATCACCGGAACCATTGCATTGCTCTGCATGCTGTAATACATCCTGGTTATGATAACGAAAAACTGTTTTAAATTCCGGAGTTTTTTGCCCCGGTGAATATCGTAACATGGTATTCATAGGCGGAGTATTTATGATCTTATCCGGATTGAAAATGTTTGTAGGGTCCCATGAATGTTTAATAACTTTTAGCAGCTCATAATTTTTATCGCCTATCATTTGTTTTATAAACTCTCCGCGCAATCTTCCATCACCATGTTCACCGCTCAACGATCCATTATATCTCTTAACCAATGTTGCGATCTCTTCGGCAATAGCCCTGAAAAGTTTGTTGCCTTCAACGGTTTTAAGATTTAATATAGGACGAAGGTGTATCTCACCGGAACCTGCATGCGCATAGTGCACTGCATGTAAATTGTACTTTTTTAATATCAGGTGAAACTCATTAATATATTCCGGGAGGTCATTTACATCTACCGCAGTGTCTTCAATTACGGGAACAGGTTTTTCATTACCGGGTATGTTGCCTAATAAGCCCAGTCCTGCTTTGCGCAGCGTCCATATTTTTTTTGTATCGTCACCAAACAATAATGGGAAATGATAGCCTAAGCCTGCCGCACGCATATCTTCTTCGACTTTTGTTGTAATGCTTTCAATTTCTTCCCGGTTGGTTCTTGCAAATTCGATAACCAATATAGCCCCCGGATCACCTTGTACAAAAAAACGATTCTTTCTTTGCTCAATATTGTCTTTGGTACATTCCAGTATGTAACTATCTATAAGTTCACTCGCGCTGGGTTTATATTTCAAAGCGATAAGATTCGCCCTTAATGATTCATCAATTGAATTAAAATGGACGCATAGCAGCCCAATTTCCTTAGGAGGCAATGGAACCACATTCAATTTTATTTCTGTCATAAATGCGAGTGTCCCTTCTGAGCCCGCAATCAATTTACAAAAATTAAAATCGGGTTGTCCTGCTGTGAATGGTGCTGTATCCAATAAAATATCTATAGCATATCCTGTGTTTCTTCTTGTGATTGTTTTCTTTGGATATTGCTTTCTTATTTCAACCTGGTTATCGAAATTACTTAACAGGCTCCTTACTGTTTTGTAGATGTTCGATTCAAGATTATTGCCTTCACACTTAGCGTGAAATTCATCTGCGTTAAGTGATTTAAATACAGCTTCAGAACCATCGCTAAGCAATGCATTTATTTCAATTAGATGTTCTCTTGCGCTGCCATACACTATAGAATTAGAACCGCAGGAATTGTTACCCACCATTCCTCCCATCATGGCACGGTTGGCAGTAGATGTTTCGGGGCCAAAAAATAATCCATGAGGCTTAAGAAACATGTTCAGCTCGTCACGTATAACGCCGGGCTGTACACGAACCCAATGTTCATTTTTATTTAATTCAATTATTTGGGTAAAATTTTTAGAAACGTCAACAATTATCCCATTGCCAACTACCTGCCCGGCAAGAGATGTGCCCGCTGTTCTGGGGATAAGCGAAGTATTTTCTGATAAGGCAAAAGCGATTAATTTTTTAAGGTCTGCAACGGATTTTGGAATAGCTACCGCTAATGGCATTTCCCTGTATGCTGATGCATCAGTCGCGTATAAAATTCTCGTTTTTTTATCAAGGAATAAATCTCCTTCTAACTGTTCTGAAAGTTCTTTCAGCCTCCGCTTCATTTAAATCTATTGTTTTAGTAAAGGGGGTAAAATTAAATCGTTTTAGAATAAAACATTTTAAATCTAAGGATTAGATTTAACGGAGGTAGATAATAATAATCTTTTGTTTTGTAAAAAAGATACCAAAAGCTTTTAATTAATTTGAATCAGAAAACTTCTTAGCCTGTAAGGCCATTGACTTTTAAAAAATCCCTTTCTATTTTAAACATTTGCGAAAGAAACAATATAAATTCATAATGAAGGTATCGTATCGGCTCTTCTATGCATACTCATAATTAATGAATCTAATTTTTGATTTTCATGCAATCGCTTGTCAATTCGGCGTATCGTAGTATCCGACATAAACCAGTTCATTGCATAAGGTGGTTCTTTATCTTTAAATCTTTCACGCAAAGGATCGAGCTTCCACTCGATAGAATCTTTGTATAATGGAATCTGGATATAGTCAGCCTTGTTCCGGGAATAATTATTTATATCTTTTATATAATTTATAAGCCTGCCATCATTCACTGTTGTTTGCATATCATAAGCGCCAACAATAGTGAGTATAGGCGCCAGCAGGTCGTTTTTGAAAGGAGCTACTCTTTTAATATTAGATGAATCAAGGTTGACCGGGCTATTGGTGATATGCAATATTTTGAAATGAAGACGGCGGATTTGTTTATACAATGTGCCGTTGTGAAGGCTGTCCTCCTTAGCAATATTTAAAATACCTCTTATCATTTCCTGCACCACTCCTGCGCCCGAATTATCAAAATACCCTCCATCTACAAAATAATTATTCGCTATTCTTCCCGCAGGGCTTAAGTATGGAAATCTTGCACCCAGAATAGCCCCGGATGTGAGCGTTATATCCTCGTTCTTTTTCAGCAATTTCAAAACGTCAACGCGATTATTAAAAATATCAGAATCCAGCTTAAGGTTGGTAACTACCCCGGGGTTGCCGTCCTGCATTCGTGTTGTATTGATGCAAAGTATAGGCAAATAAACCTTTCCATTTTTTAAAGCAGGAAACTGTGAAAGTGTGTCGTAAAAAGGCACACGATATGTGGAGTCATTATTCTTTAATGAAGATTCTTCGAACGAGCTTTCGAGTGCGGCTGCTCTATCAGCTACAGCGCTGACATGAAAAATATAATTGAAAAAATCAGGCCCAAGCATTCTTGCAACCGTGTAAGTAAAATAATCCTGCTTCAAAAATTCTTTTGAAGACAAACTATATATCGCTTTTTCTTTTTGATTCTTATCCTTCAGTAAGCCAAAAAAACTTGCGACGCCAACACCGCCGCCTGAAGTTCCGGATAAACAAAATACATGATCGGAAAATCTGTTCTGCCGATTAAATTGTATAGTAGAATCTTCAATTTTGCCAAGCACTGATGCTGTCCAATATCCTGATCGGGATGCTCCGCCATTGGCCATTACAAAATAAATATCATAACCTCCTGCGCTTGAGTCTGCCGATACATTCCGGTCATTCAGCCAGGCTGTTAAATATGTTTGTAGTTGCGGACGATTGGCATAGTTATTATTATCACCCGCAGGATGAAATTTTCTAACATAATGTGTTTCGCCAAGCCCAAAAAGCAGCGCCAGGACAAAGAACAGAAAATGAAAATTTATATGATGCCGCACTGAAAAAGCGGTTACAATATTTCCAAAAGCAAGTAGCACACCAAATGCGAGAATCATAAATGGGAATGGCCCGATAGCTCTTGCAAATAGAAGCCAGTTAATCGCCAGCAGGTAAAAAACAATGCCACAGATGCCAATAAATAAGAACCATTTAAAATATCCCGACTCCATCCTCGGAACACAAAAAAAATCCATAATTTTTATTAAAAAACTTCGCCGATTTCCTTTTTGTTGTTCCAGCTTTATTTTCGCTTTCACAGTGTCTGCTTCATCTTCCATCTGTACACGCCTGAGGTTGATATAAAAAATAAAAACTGCATGAAACAAAATAATCAAACCAAGGAGGATAAATATATGAGCTTTACCGGGAAGAAAGCTGACAAATAATATCAAAGCTATAAATATGCTTAACAATACATAAAATGCTTTTCTAAAAGATGGCTTTTTAGCTTGTGATTTTGTAATCCATTTATTAAGGTAACGTAAAAGGATAAGTGCAATTATAAAAATAATCATCGCTATTGTGGAGCCAATCGGATTGTAAAGTAATGGTGATTGCAGTACAGCTAATTCAAAAATTAAAAAACAGGCATTCCCAATAATCCGGGGAAATTCATCCAGGAAATTTTCGCCGAGCTCGAAATAATTCTTATGAGCTTTAAATGCTGTCGCCACCTCTTCCCTGTCAATACCTGCTATTTCCTGCACCTTATCTTCCTGTTTTGATTTTTTTATGTAGGAAATAATTCTTGAAGAATACCAGCTTACATATACCCAAAATCCAATAGCCAGGAAGAAAATAATGCGTGTATAGTTAAATGAAAGAAAGCCAATATGAGATTGGTTTTCAGTAAATGCAATGATAATATCTTTACCCTGGCCCAGCATCCAGAAACAAAAAATGAATAATATCAAAAAAAGAATTCCCGGAAAAAAGAGCCAAAGTGATTTTAATAATTGGGAGACGAATCTTAATATGCGAAGACCAAAACCATTTGAAGAATTAGGCATGATAAAAATGAAGATTTGAATTATAAGTATCTACTAAATATAATGTGCTGTCCTAATGAATGCAAACAATTTTATACATTCAACAAAAAATCCCAGGTATTTTTTTTGAAACCATTATGGTAAAAGTGCATAGAATCGGGATAAAGTGAATTTTTTCACAACGTAAGAAAATTTACCGTTAAAGTATTTGCATAGCCGCCATCAGCTTTTAAGTATTAAATTTGCTTCCGCATTTTAAAAGTCACTTTTGCTCTGATATTAATTTTTTATAATTGATACACCACTATGAAAAAGCTTACATTTTTATTTTTATTGACATTGATTTTCGCAGGGCCGGCAATATTTTCACAAGCGAGGATAGCGGGCCAATTAACTGATACAAAATCTCAGCCTTTACCGGGTATTTCTATTCATATACTAAATACTAACCATGGCACTGTGTCAAATAGTGACGGAAATTATTTATTTCCTAAAGTTTTGCCGGGGAGATACACTATCATATTTTCTTCAATAGGCTATGTAAGTAAAACTGAAGAAATAAACATTGGTAAAAATGATTTGAATATTAATGCTATGCTTGAGGAAAACGGTAAGAGCCTCGACGAAGTTTTGGTTACCGCTCAAAAAAAAGAAGATTTGTTACAACAACTACCTTTAAGTGTAACTTCAATATCTGCTAAAAGAATAATAGAATCCCGGATTTGGGATAGTAAAGATATTACTGCCGTTGTCCCGAATTTATATTCCGCGGATCCTGGCGATAAGAGAAACATTACATCAATTCGCGGCATCACCAGTTCTTCATATGATCCTGCTGTCGCGACATATATTGATGGGGTTAACCAGTTTAGTTTGGATACATACATAAGTCCTTTATTTGATGTAGAACGTATTGAAATTTTGCGTGGCCCACAGGGAGCTCTTTATGGAAGAAATGCGATGGGAGGCGTTATAAATATTATTACCAGGCAACCAACCAATAAAACAGATGTATTCGCGGAAACAAGTTTGGGAAATTATGGGTTAGAGAGATATAGCGCGGGAATAAAAACCCCTCTTATAAAAGACAAATTATTTTTTGGAGTTGCAGGATTATATGATGCCAATAATGGGTTTTATACAAATGAATTCAATAACAGCAAATACGATAAACAGCATAGTATAGTTGGCAATTATTATTTGAAATATATAGCAAATGAAAAACTGGCTGTTACGTTGAATGCAAAACATAACAACAATCGAAATACCGGCCCCTTTCCATTGGTATTTGGCGTGGATGAAGCTTTTGCTAATCCATATAAATTAAATCAAAATGCCCTTACAAAAATTATTGACAACACTTTCAATACATCTCTCTCAATAAATTACACAGGGGGAAGTTTTAATTTACAATCACAAACTTCTTATCAATCAAACTATCGGTATTATAATAAGCCAATTGACGCTGACTTTTCTCCAATAGATGGTGTTACTCTTATTAACAATTACGGAAAAAATTGGAACAATGTGAAAGTAATAACACAGGAATTAAAAATCAGTAATGCTACCCATTCTGCATCATTATTAAAATGGACTGCAGGAACTTACTTTTTTTATCAGGAAAGTCCTACCAAAGCCAATACGCATTTTGGGAATGATGGAACTCTTGCCGGAGCCCCCGATAATAATTTTTCTCTTATCAACACATCTAAAGCAAAGGGCTATGGTATCGCTTTTTATGGACAGGCAAGCTATAGTGCTACAAAGAAATTAAACATAACAGGGGGTCTTCGATATGATAATGAATATAAAAAACTGAATATCCTTGGTGAATACCAAAAAGATCCTGATCCCGCATTTCCTATAAGATCTGATACATCTGCCCACGCAAACTTTAATGCTGTAACTCCGAAGCTAGGCTTAGATTATAACCCGGATGCAAACCATCTCTTGTTTGCTTCGTATAGCAGGGGTTTCAGGGCGGGAGGACAAACGCCATTATCATCCGATCCTTCGCAACCTGCTTTGTTTCCTTATAAGCCTGAGTACAGCAATAATGCCGAAGTGGGAGTTAAGAATAGCTTTTTTTCTAACAAAATATTTCTTAATGTCAGCGCATTTTATACCGCTGTTACTAATGCCCAGGTACCAACATTAGTTTTACCGGATGCGGTTACGATAACCAAAAACACGGGTATTCTTCATTCTAAAGGTATAGAAGCAGAATTGACTGCAGCGCCTGCACATGGATTAGAGATAAGTTACAATGCCGGATACACCAATGCTAAATATAAAAATTTAAAACTTGCCCAAAATGGAAACGTAATTGATTTGAAAGATAAACGTCCTGTTTTTACACCCGATTATACTTCTTTGCTGGCAATTCAATATAATTACAGCTTGAAAAATAAATCCCGTATAAAAATTATGGTTCGTGGAGAATTAAAATCAATAGGCAACCAATATTTTGACCTTGCAAATACGTTGCAACAAAAACCATATTCGCTTTTAAATGCAAGTGCCGGTATTACCACAAAAAAATACCAGTTAATATTTTGGTCGGGCAACATAACAGGAAAAAAATATATCTCTTATGCTTACGATTTTGGCGCGGTACACCTGGGAAATCCTTCAACGTACGGTGTTACATTAAGAATTAACAGTCCATATTGACTTATGCACATTTTGTATTTTAAAATATTATTAATCCCGTAATTTATGTGAATAATTCTGTGCAAAACAGGTGCGCAATACTCAATAAAAAAAGTTGCAAAACAGTTATTTAGCAATATATCTTTGTATCACAATTGGAAAGTGAAAGTCATTAATTTGGTGGAAGCTTTTCAAACGAAAGCATCGGGTTAGTAAGTAAGACGATCTTCAAGCAATTGAAGGGAGTAAGAAAACAAACTTGATGCTTTTCTGTTTATACATATCCGGGGAATTAATTGATTTTGATAAAATCCGGCCTCCTTATTAATTGTGGATTGTATTTGAACTTGATATCAGTTGATATATCAAAACGGAAACTTTCATTGTAGTTATTTTTCCCGGGGAAATAAAATCCTTTAAGTTCAAGTGTTCCAAATATAAGACTCTCATTTCTTGTTCTTATCCCACCACCTATGGATGAATAAATATGTGTCGCTGAAAGGTAGGGAGAGAAAACGCTTGTGTTTACAAAAACGAATGGTGCGAAACGAAAAGATGCAAGTGACCAGGGGCTAAAAAATACAGATTCTGCTTTTACTGTGGCTCTTAAAATGCCACCCACAGGGCTATTGCCAAATTCAGGTAAGCCAAATGAGCTTTGCAGTAGTAAGGGCTCATTTAATATGGTATTCACTTGCTGAGCTACATCAAGATTGAAAAAAAATCGCTGCTTCCAATTAGGGCCTAAAGAATGCAGGCGCTCAACATATGCTATTCCTGCAAGTAAATTAATGTCTTCAATAGCAGTCCTATGCAAATTTGCTTCAGCCCTTATAGTATAGCTTATGTAATTATTTCTCTTATTAAAATATGAGCGGTCATAATTAAACCCCAAAAAAGATCTTAATACATCCTGCTTTCTTGTAACACCTGCTGTTAATGTAAGGTTCAATCCTTCGGGAATATCTTCATTGCGGCCGAAGCCATAGATATATTGTGTTTTATAAAAGTTCTGCCGGTAAAAAGTTACTGAACCGAGAACTCCCGTAAGGTTTGCGAATTTATAGTAATAGGAAGCGTAATATTTTTGAGGTATATCCTGGAATTGCCTGTTAATAATGCGAAGGCCTATCAGCTTTCTTAGTTCACTATCTTCTTTTTGTTTAGTATAGCCTTTAGAATTAAGATTATAGCCAACCCATGCCTCATAATTATAATACTGATACCGGTTATTCTGGAAATAAACTGAATCACTATTGTACATATTTCTTGTGGAATGATGGGAACCATTGAGTTCGTAGGTCCACCTCATATATCTGTTAGCGAGGGGTTTTGATAAATTGAGATAATAGAGATTTTCTTCCCTTGGGCCATCGATCGCTGAATAAAAACTTTGATATCCCAGCTCTCCATTAATAAAGCTTCCACTAATATTTCTTAAGATATAGGCAGTTCCAAATCCAAAATTATTTTGCCTCTGATTATCAAAAAGGGTTTGAAAAACGAACGCATTCCCAAGCCCTTCAAAATTATCTTCCCGTAATTCTACATCAGATCTTTTTAAGCCAATGGAACCAATAGCTCCGCCGATTGAGAAAAGATCTTTTATCTTAACAATCACATCAATTGAATCCATGCTTCCGGTAACGGGCACTATTTCGAGGCTGGCATCCTGGATGTATGGAAGCTGGCGCAGAAATGTTACGTTATCAGCCATCAGGTAAGGTTTTACCGTATCGTATTTATTAAAAAAAAGGTTATTTCTTATTATCCTCGGCCTTGTAGTCCTGTGCATATTATTAGCAAGCCTGGTTAATGATGTAACCACTTTCTTCGAAGTATCCGATATAGGGATACCAAATGGCAATTCCTCAGTTATAATATTTCTTATTATGTATCCCTGGTATTTAAGAAATGGTTCATCATTTCTTCTGGGATCATTTACCTTTTCTACTTCCGTAGAATCTTTCATAAATCCTTTTACCACCTTCACAAAAATCCCTTTCTTGTTCCGTATATAATCATTCAACGTTTTCTTTGGAATCGGATCTTTTTGTGCGATTACAATTATTTGCACCGAGCAAAAATTTGCCATCATTATAAAAGCCAATAAATATTTTTTGAAAGGCGTCATCAGGCTTTTAAGTGTATTAGTAAAAATAAGCAAATAAGGTGCGGCCAAATGCTATCAAAAACCTATGAATATTTTTGAAAAGATGTAATCTCAAAGTGGCGACAATTACAAATAACAATTGTATTTGCGTATAATCTACAAGCATTTTAGAAAGAATTGAACGTTGGCTTTATTCACATTTTAATTTTACAAAATTCGCCACCAGCCTTATAGCAAATTATTTTTCTTTAATCATTAATTGTTTTGTCGAGAAACAAATAACGGTCACGGGTTTTTTCAGTTTCTTTTTTTGTATTTACATCGATGTACATTAATTCAGCAGGCTTACCACTTTTTACTGCCGGCCACATAGGTAAACCAACTCCATTAGGGTTTCCCGTTTTTATAAAATTTACGAAATAGGCTTGTATAATTTCAGAGACTTTATAATCTTCCGGTTGCCAGTCGTAAACTCTATTAGTTGGCAGGTTACCCATAGCATATTCAATTTCTGCAGAGTGAGAAGCACCACTCGCTGCGGGCGCTGTCACATCAATACCCTGGGTTGGCCGTAATGCGGGCCGGGCCCGGGCATACATATACCGAAACACAGGTTTGCCACTAGTCTTAGTCTGCATGTCCGACCATTTCCAGGTGCTAAAACCAATGAAACGGTCGCTGGCAAGATCGGTAGCCACTTGTTTAACAGATTCATCGTTCGAAGCTTTATAAACTTTCAGGATACCATCAGCATTTTCGCCATATAATTTTTGAACCGCTTTCGTATAATTTTCCTGTATCGCACTATCGTTTCCTAAAATGGATCTGTAATTATTTTCTTCAGAATTCCATCCCACAAGCAACGGTACATGGGCCTCTTCGCCCAGGGCGAAAATCTGCACTGGTGCTTTAGGTAAAAAGTAGCCATCAACATCAATAGAAAATCTTGATGAACCAGGTTTGGAGGTAGCTTCCAGCAGTTGCTCCGCAGGTATTGCACGAAGTGCGGCTAAAGATTCAGCCCCAATGCCTTTTGCAAATTGCACTCCTGCATCCTCTGCTTCAGATAGTGAAACAGCAGATTGCTTTCCTAATAAAGATCCGCTCTCTCCAATAGCTCCGGCAATAATATTTTTTGACAAAGGAGAAGCCATTTGAGCACTAACAGAGTAGGAACCGGCAGATTCCCCGGCTATTGTGATTTTTTTTGGATCACCACCAAAGGCGGAAATATGTTGCTGCACCCATCGCAAAGCAGCACTTTGATCAAGGAGGCCATAATTGCCTGAAGCATGATGCGGTGATTCTTTAGTAAGTTCGGGATGCGCAAAAAACCCAAATATGTTGAGCCTGTAATTCACCGTGATAGCTACTATACCTTTCCTCGCCATGCTTTCACCATCATAGCGATATTCGGAACCATCACCTGCTATAAAACCACCGCCATAAAAATATACCAGCACCGGCAGTTTATCATTCGCAGATTTGGCAGGTGTCCAGACATTCAGATATAAACAATCTTCACTCACACCATTGGAGCGAAAATTCATGTCGCTGAAGATCGGCCTTTGCATGGCACGAGGTCCAAACTCATTTGCTTTTCGCACGCCATCCCAATTCTTCGCAGCCTGTGGTTCTTTCCAGCGTAAATTTCCGACTGGTGGTTGTGCAAAAGGTATCCCCTTAAAAATCCAGATCCCTGATTCGTTAACACCTTCCAGAATTCCGTTATTAGTTTTAACCTGTAAGGTGATCGCCCCTTTTGTTATTTGTGCATTGATTTTTGAAATTGAAATAGCTGCAATCGTTGTTAGAATAAATATTTTTTTCATAAGTAAATCTAAATAAAAAAACAAAAATATTTTTTTTATGCAACGCCTCCGACGATATAACAAAAATATTATGAATAATATTGATGAGAGGGTGTTATACATTTAAATTTTATAGTAAAAAAGATATGGCCATTTAATAGCACAATAAAAATGGTTGCAGAATCTTGCGGGATAAATACTACGATTGTAAATATTATTGCAAGCAGGCAGATATTTCTGATGCTTTATTGGAATAAAATATTCGGGTGAATTATCGGTAACGACGACCGCTTCAATAAGTTTTACAAAGATGTTTGCCTTGACCCATCTTACCACAGTTTCGCTATACCTTGATTTTGTTTAAGATTCTATCAGGAGCAAAATTCTAATGTTTAAGGGTGTTTAACAGAAAATATTAATTGTTGTGGCTGCATTAAACATCGAACATCTTGTTAGCAATCTCATAACTTTTTGTTTACAGCTCCAAAACAATCTCGTAACCTAGTTCCGATATTTTTGCATCTCAAATCAAAAAAAAATTGTTTATGAAGAAATTCAACCCACGCGTTGCAAAGGTTCTATTTTTTGCAATCTCCTTCCTGCTTTCTTCTTACTTTCTCTTCGCACAAAATAAAATTGAAGGCAAGGTGACTGATGCTGAAACGCAGGCGCCGCTTGAAGGTGTAAGTATTTCGGTTAAAAATTCAAAGATGGGAACGTCAACAAATGCCAATGGTGAATTTAGCCTGGACGCCCCGAAAAACAGTAGGGTATTACTTAGTTTTGTTGGGTATGAACCAAAAGAAATCACCGCATCAGAGGGCAATATTCTTGTTCAGTTGACATCAGCATCCAAACAATTGACAGATGTTGTAGTCACCGCATTGGGCGTAAGAAAGGAAACAAAAAGATTAGGATATTCCGTCCAGGAGGTAAAAGGTTCAGATTTATTAAAGGCACGTGAATCAAACCCGATTAATGGATTGGCTGGTAAAGTAGCGGGACTAAATGTAGGTATAAACCAGGAATTACTTGCTTCACCTGTTGTGTTACTTCGTGGCTCCCCGCTTAATTTTTATGTTATAGATGGGATACCTATAAACTCTGATACATGGAATATCAGCCCTGATGATATTGAAACGTATACGGTACTTAAAGGCCCAACTGCAGCAGCATTATATGGTAGCCGGGGTATAAATGGGGCTATATTAATTACTACAAAAAGGGGTAAAAAAGCCAATAAGGGCTTCACGGTTGAAGTAAACAGCAGCCTGCAAATCAACAAAGGCTTTATAGCAATTCCTAAAGTACAGAGTCAATATGGTGGAGGTGATAATCAACAATATGCCTTTGGTGATTATAACAGCAATGGTACAGGTTCCGGCATAAATGATAAAGATTATGATGTATGGGGACCTAAGCTTGATGCAGGATTGCTATTACCACAATATGATGGTAAATATGATCCTACCCAAAACTATACAACAACTTTTCCAAATGGAAGAACCTTCGTAGGGCATATTGAGCCAACGCCGTGGGTTTCACGCGGTAAAAATAATTTGGAAAATTATTTAAAGGCAGGTTTATTAAATACTAACAATATTAATTTTTCTGCTGTCACTGACCGTTCAACAATACGAATGTCAGTTTCTGAAAGTCATCAAACCGGCATTACACCTAACACTCAATTAAACACTGTAAATTTTAATGTACTCGGTAGTTATGATATTAGTGACAGATTTAAAGTTGAAGCAAACCTTAATTATAACCGTCAGTTTACACCCAATATTCCTGATGCGGTTTACGGGCCCAATAGCATTATCTATGATGTTGATATATGGACGGGTGCTGACTGGAATGCACAAGATCCAAATATCGTAAACTACTGGCAACCTGGCAAGGAAGGTATCCAGTCTAATTTTGTCGAATATAAGCGATATCAAAACCCATACTTTATGAGCTATGAATGGCTAAGAGGCCACTACAAAAATGACCTCTACGGGTGGGCTGCATTTACTTATAGGGTTAACAAAAACGTGAATGTAATGGCACGTTCTAATATTACTACTTATAATTTATTAAGAACTGAAAAGGAGCCATTCTCAGCTCATCCATATGGAGATGAACATAACCATGGTAATTATCGTGAGGACCGCAGGGATCTCTGGGAAAATAATACAGACTTGCTCGTAAACTTTAATAAGGAAAATATAGCAAATAGCGGTATTTCTGTAGGAGCATTTGTTGGAGGATCTGCCCGTAACATGAAGTTTACTTCAAGTTATACAAGCACAGACCAGTTGATAATACCAAACGTGTACACCTTTGCAAATACCTTAAAACCAATACGGTCATATTCTTATGGAAGTAATCTTTTAATGCTTAGCGCTTATTATTCAGCGGATATAACTTATAGAAATTATTTTACTGTTTCAACAACGGGGCGCTTTGATAAAACATCTGCATTAAACCCTGGCAGTAATTCCGGATTTTATCCTTCTGTAAGTTTAAGTACAGCCATATCGGATTATATAAAATTACCGAAAGCAATTACTTTCCTTAAAGTGAGAGGTAGCTATGCAAATGTAAAGGGAGGTGGCACAGACGCTTTTGTAGGCGCTGCGTTCCAAAGCCTCGGCGTGGGAAGCCCTGTTGGATATGGTAATAATTATTATACTCCATACGATGGTCCGAATTATGGATTATCAACACCTCCTTATGCGACAATACCGGGATATGATAATAAAACCGAAGCTAATGCCGCTAATTACACGATCATCCGCGGTATTAAACCGTCTTCCCGAAGTAACTATGAAGGTGGGCTTGATATCCGTTTCTTAAATAATCGTTTGGGGTTAAGTGGTACTTATTTTGAATACAAAGATGGACCAGGAATTAATCAACAGTACGTTTCAGAAACCAGCGGGCAGGATTTTGTGTATATAAATGGGGGCGCTACAAAAAGAACCGGTGAAGAGATTTCCTTAACAGGCAGCCCAATCCAAAATAAAAGAGGGTTTCGCTGGGATGTATTAGTTAACTGGGCTTCTTATAAAGAAGTATACGCCTCCTTTCCCGGTGGCGCTAAAACAAAGGATAATTCATCCAATCCGGGTGAACCATTTAAAATCGGAGATAGGGTAGATAAATTATATGGAGCCTACGAGGCGATCACACCTGATGGTAAAGTAATACACGATGAGTCAGGATTGCCAATCTATCTCCAAAAGGATCAATATCTTGGTCATGCAGATCCTGATTGGTCATGGGGGATCAATAATAAATTTTCCTACAAATCTTTTAGTTTTTCTTTCCAGTTTGATGGCATGGTTGGCGGAAAAATACAGGATTATGTATTGCGCAAACAAACTCAGGGTGGACGCGGAGCGAACACAGTTGAAGGCATTTTGGGACAGGCGCGTGATTATGAAGCAGCGCATTATGGTGACCCTGGTTATTTTGGATCTGATGCAGATCATCAGCATGACAGAGGCGCCCGTGATGCCAGTGGCAGGCCAATTCTTGGCGGAGATGGCGTCCAGGTAGTCGGAGGTTCAGGCAATATAATCTATGATCCGAATACCGGGGTTATTACAAACTTTAAAGACCTTCAGTTTAAACCGAATGATTCTACTACAAACTGGATCCAGGATTATGTAAGCACCTTTTACAACGATCCCCAACATACAATGGTGAACAAAACTTACGCGAAGCTCCGCGAAGTGGTTATTACTTATTCGTTACCTGCCAAGCTTTTGGGAAAATCATTTATAAGTAAAGTGGATGTTTCAATCGTGGGCAGAAACCTGTTGTATTTCTTTCCCAAAGCATTCCATGATATTGATGTAGATCAATACCCCGGCCGCGACCAGTTTGGTTCTAGTCACCGGGAATACGACCTTCAAACTCCAACTACCCGAAGTTTTGGGTTTAATCTAAACGTTGTTTTTTAAATATAGTTTTACAAGTTGATTTTATAAGTAGCAATAAAACCATTAGTTATGAAATTTTTTAAATTCCCGATAATCGTAATTGTAACATCTCTTCTATTTATAATGGGATGTAAAAAGAAGTTTGATGATTATTCTCAGAATAAAAATCTGCCTTTGCAGGTGCCTCCAAGTTTAATACTGCCAACTATTCTTAACGATCTTTTCGTGTCACCTGGTGGAGATGAAGATAAAGCTGATCAGTTCATTGTATCTAATTACACGTATTACGGCTTAAACCAATATTGGACAGGCGGTGCAAATCTTAACTATGGTTCGTTAAGAAATGTGCTTGCAATGGAAAATGAAGCAAGAAGACTAGCAGGAACTGATGATAATCCTTACCATGCCTTGGGCTTATTCTTTCGCGCTTTTTTCTTTGTAAATATGAGTGAGAAGGTGGGTGATGTTCCTTTAACTGAAGCGTTACAGGGGCTAAATAATCCAGCCCCAAAATATGATACACAGAAAGAAGTATTTAGACAGTCTCTTTTATGGCTGGATTCTGCAAATACTATGCTCTCAGGATTTTTGTCCAAAGGATTTCTTGAATTTTCAGGAGATTTTTATTATAACGAAAGGCTTGATAAACCTTTGGATGCAAGGAACGCCTTAGCGGAATGGCAAAAGGTTGTAAACAGTTATAAATTGCGTGTTTTGATTGAATTAAGCAAGCATGCTGATGATGCAGATCTTAATGTTAAACAACAATTTGCTGATATTATTAGTGACCCTGTAAAGTACCCGATTTTTACAAGTAATGATGATAATCTTCAGTATACTTATAACAGCGGGTACAATTATTATCCTGACAACCCAACGAACTATGGCAATAATGCAGGGCGCTTAAATCTCGCGGCTACTTTAGAAACTACTTTGGGACAGTTGCATGATTTAAGAGCAATGATATTCGGCGAACCTGCAAGAGGGCTTGGTTTCAGTGATACCGATTACCGCTCGTATGTTGGTGGGCAATCCGGAGAAGATGTGAGTTCATTAGCTACCGAATCAGGTGCAGGAAAAATTTCACTTTATAACTATAACCATTTTTATACAACACTCACGGGTGAGCCAACATTAATATTAAGTTATGCTGAGGTATGTTTTGATATAGCTGAAGCAATCAATAGAGGCTGGATTGTTGGAGATGCAGAATCGTGGTATAAAAAAGGCACTACTGCCATGTTTGCTTTTTATGGTATTAAAGATGGAGATAACGAGATTGTGCTGCGAAATTTGGATGGCAGTGGAAGTATTAATTATACAGTATCGTTTGTTTTTGCCGACTATTTTAATCAGCCTCTTGTAAAATATAAAGGAAACAACAATAATGGCTTAGTTCAGATACTTACACAAAAATATTTAGCGTATGCCCGCAACTCAGGCCTGCAGGCATATTTTCAATGGCGAAGGACTGGCGTTCCCGCATTTAATTCAGGGCCGGGAACAGGAAATGGAGGTAAGATACCTTTAAGATACCAATACCCTTCCAATGAAATAACCGCTAATGGAACTAACTTAAGTGCGGCTCTTCAAAGCCAGTATGGTGGCAAAGATGATATAAACGGAGTTATGTGGCTGATTAAATAAAATTATCTACAGCTTTGATTTAATATAATGAAGTGGGACTTAATTTTAATCCCATTCTATTTTTAAAAAATAAGCATCACAGTATAGTAGGATAGCTTAAATGAAACAATCAATCCTGAAGGAATGTGAGGTACTTGTTTTGATAATTTTTTCAACTGAAAAGATCATATGTACTAAAAGCCGGGGAATATTTTGTTGTTAATTTTTGAGATTTAATTAAATAATTCTACAAAAAAACTTTGGAATGACCGAAGCGAAAGCAATAAAAATTTCAGATGAAATCCTTTCACTTTACCAGGAATACGGTAACCAGGATTATATTGGTGAGCCCGTATCACAAATTGAGCACATGTGCCAATGTGCCCAGTTAGCCGGGAAAGAAAATTATGATGATGAAGTAATTCTTGCAGCTTTTTTTCACGACATTGGCCATTTATGTGAGCACATAATGAAAGTGGATTATATGGATGATTATGGAATTGTCGATCATGAAAAAATCGGAGCGGATTATTTAAAGAACAAAGGCTTTTCAAAAAAAATTATTAGTCTTATTGCTTCGCATGTTGAAGCAAAGCGTTACCTCACCTTGATGCATCCTGAATATTATGAAAAGCTTTCAGAGGCGAGCAAAAGCACATTGAATTTCCAGGGTGGCCGTATGACTGAAGTTGAAGCGAAGGAATTTGAAAAAGATGAATGGTTCTCGTTGTATCTCACACTTCGTGGCTGGGACGAAAAAGCAAAAGAAGAAAATGTTCCGTTACCCGGCCTGGACTATTATCGCATAATGATGATAAATCATTTAATTAATAATAATAATAAATTATAAAGTGATGGGTATTGAACTGGTGGTATTCGACATAGCCGGCACAACCGTTTCCGACAAAGGAAATATTAATGGGGTTTTCCGGGATGCATTTTCGAATGCAGGAATGGATGTTGATGCAGGCGATGTAGATAACGTAATGGGTTATAGGAAAAAAGAAGCCATAGAAATTATCGTTGAAAAATATAAACCTGGTTTTGAAAAAGATAAAGATTTAATTAATGCAATTCATGAGGATTTTACGAAACAGATGGTAGACTTTTATGAAAATGATGAAGCGCTTTCTCCATTGCCTTTTGCTGAGAAAGTTTTCCAGGAATTACAGAACAACAAAATAAAAGTTGCCCTCAATACAGGCTTTACAAGAGTGATTACAGCACCTATATTAAAAAGATTAGGCTGGGATAATGCCAATTTTATTGATGAAGTTATTTGCAGCGATGAAGTTCCCGAAGGGAGGCCGCATCCTTATATGATAAAAAAACTGATGCAGGATCTCAAGATCAGTTACCCTGAAAATGTAGCCAAAGTTGGGGATACAAAAGTTGACATTGAAGAAGGAAAAAATGCCGGATGTGGGATTGTAGTGGCCGTAACAACCGGGGCTTATACCAGAGAGCAACTTGCAAAATACCACCCGGATCACATTATAGATTCATTAGAATTATTGCCTTCCTTAATCCTTTAAATGTGCAGGCATCTTCGTTAAAAATTCAGCAGCTAAAGTACAGGGATACTTATGTTGCCATTTTTGCTGCAGTTGTAACTTTCTTAACCTATGCATCCGTATACGCATTCAGGAAGCCTTTTACAGTTGGTAGTTTCAGCAATGCTCCGCTTATATTTGGAATGGATTATAAAGATGCGTTGGTGATAACCCAGGTGCTGGGTTATATGTTCAGTAAATTTTACGGAATAAAATTTATCGCTGAATTAAAGCGTATCGGGAGAGGGAAAATTATTTTGTTGCTGGTTGGTATTTCATGGGTAGCCTTGTTACTTTTTGCAATTGTTCCTGCCCCGGTTAATATCATTTTTTTATTTATCAATGGTTTTCCTTTGGGCCTTCTGTGGGGGATCGTTTTTACTTTTGTTGAAGGAAGAAAAGCAACAGATTTTATCGGCGCAGCGCTGGCAGTAAGTTTTATTTTTTCATCAGGCTTTGTAAAATCTGTTGCTAAATACTTGCAGGTTGATTTCCATGTTACTGACTGGTGGCTCCCTTTTCTCACAGGGCTGGTTTTTATTTTACCATTATTGCTTTTTGTTTATTTATTAGAAAAGATTCCTGGTCCATCTGTAGAAGATATTGGAAGCCGCGTTGTTCGTTTGCCAATGACAAAAACAGATCGTAAAAACTTCTTTTCAGAATTTCGATATGGTCTCGTAATGCTTATTATTTTGTATGTTTTTTTAACAATCTTCCGCGACATCCGTGACAACTTCGCTGCTGATATCTGGAGAGAATTGGGTTTTGGAAACCAGCCATCCGTATTCACAGCAACCGAGATACCAATCACAATAATTGTTTTAGTTCTCATCGGAAGTATGATCCTTATCCGTAATAACCGCAGTGCTTTGATAGTTACCCATATAATTATTATTGTTGGTTTTTTGTTATCAGGCATCAGTTCCTTTATGTTTATAAATCATTTCATCTCACCATTTTTATGGATGACTCTTGTTGGTCTTGGATTGTACATGGGTTACATTCCTTTCAATTGTATATTATTCGAGCGGCTTATTGCAGCATTTAAAATAGGCGGCAATGTTGGTTTTCTCATGTATATTTCTGATTCATTTGGCTATCTCGGAAGCGTTGCTGTTATCATTAGCAAAACTGTTTTTAGTAATAAATTGCAATGGGCTACAGTATATTCCAATGGTGTAATGTATTTATCAGTGATGGGAATTGCAGGAACTTTATTGGCGTTGCAATATTTTAATAAGAAATATAAAAGCGGAAATTTAAGCTGGGAAAAAAATAGAGAATTAGAAAACATATCTGTAGCAATATAGTGACCTCGCCCAAGCCCCTCCGGGGGAGAGGGATATGGACTGTTAGGGCAAGTGTTTAGTTCAATATTTAATTTTAATATGGTGTCGTAATGGATTTATAAATAAGTGTAATGTTACAGATTGATCGGACGCATTGAAATATGTATAAAAAAGAATTATAGCTTTTTAAAATTAAAAATTTATTTCTGGCAACTTAAAGCCCTTTAAGTTAGTTCCTCTTCCCGGAGAGGGTTGGGCGATGTTAAGAAATTAGGAGTATTCCATGAACAAATCAGCAATTGTAATCGGCGCAGGTATTGTTGGTCTAGCAACCGCACGGGCACTTTCATTAAAAGGATTTGGTGTAACTGTTATTGAAAGATCTGGAAAAGCAGTAGGGGCATCGGTAAGAAATTTTGGAATGATATGGCCTATTGGGCAGGCTGATGGAATGATGTACAACCGGGCCATTCGCAGCAGAAATGTGTGGAAAGAAATTGCGGATGAAGCTGGTTTTTGGAAAGACGAATGTGGCAGCATGCACCTTGCTTATCATGAAGATGAATGGCAGGTATTACAGGAATTGCATGAAGTATTTAGCAAGAGTGACCGGCCGGTAAGTTTAAAAACCAAAGCAGTGATAAAAGAAAAAATAAACGGGGTAAATCCGCAAAATTTAATTGGCGGATTGTTTAGTGAATCAGAATTAATTATTGATCCCAGGGAAGCAATTTCATCATTGCCTCCATATTTATCGCAAAAATATAATGTTCATTTTGTTTGGAATAAAAATGTAAATGCCGTTGAAAAGCACAAAGTATGGATGGGAGAGGAGTTCATGCAGGCAGATGTTATTTGCATTTGTTCCGGTGCTGATTTCGAAACAGTATTTCCTGAAAAATTTTCTAAATTAAAAATTACCAAATGCAAATTGCAAATGATGCGGTTTGTAAGTAGTAATGAAAATTTCAAAATAGGCACCTCCTTATGTGGTGGGCTATCTCTTATTCATTATGAAAGTTTTAAAGCTGCTTCATCACTGCCTTTGCTGAAAGAAAGATATCAAAATGAACTAAGCGAATATTTAAAATTGGGCATTCATGTTATGGTCTCCCAGAATGGCAAGGGCGAGCTCACCGTGGGAGACTCGCATGAATACGGATTAACTTTTTCACCTTTTGATGAAGCTTACATTAATGAACTTATTTTAAATTACCTGAAAAGATTTGCTCTTACGGATGATTGGAATTTGATTCAGTCATGGCATGGCATTTATCCAAAAATGCCCAATGGCAAAACCGATGTTTTTCTAAAAATTGAAGATAGTATTTACATTATTAATGGCCTTGGCGGGGCTGGTATGACCTTGTCATTTGGATTCGCGGAGGAAGTTGTAGAAACTCTTTCATAGACAAGCTCCCTTCACTTATATTTTATCATTTTTCCTGCTAACTTATTTCCTCGCCCTGGTGTTTAATGTTTATGCCGCTTCATTCTTATTATAATAAAACATCCAGTCCTTTTTATACTTATCGGTTACAACTCCAATTTTTGCGCCATCAGGCATGTCACCTAATGGCTCTTTAATAGAACCCCCGGCAGAAAGCTTGTTGTAAAATTTTGTTAGCTCTTCTTCACTTTCGCAATTAAGACAAAGTGTAACTGTATCGCCATCGGTCAAAGGCTTTCTTCGCATGTCAGAGCCCATCAGCATGTTATTTCCAATTGTAAGTGAAGAATGTAAGATCGAATCTTTATAAGAAGCCGGCATCATTGATGCCATTTGAGATTCACCCACGGTTATAAGAGTGAGTTCCCCACCAAGGCAATCTTTGTAAAAATTCATTGCTTCCTTGCAATTGTCATCAAAAGTTAAATAAGAATTAAGTCGTGCCATTGTTGTAAGATTTAATTGCGTGATAAATTTGTTGCCACAAAAATCGTTTGATTCATTAACATGCAGCGGGTATCAATCTGACAACTTAGGGGGCGATTGCGACTTTTTTCTTGTATAAAGCATTTGCTGTTTACTTTTTATTGATAAGCCAAGCATATTTCTTTCTAAAATGGTTTAATCAAACCTGGCTGCAATATATCAAATGAGGTTTTCGTCACTCATTTTATTCATGCATTTCTTTGTCCTCAATAGATAAAACTCCATAATGAATTAGAAGTGCACTAAATCAGTCCCGAAGCCTTATTAAAAAAGCCAAAAGGCATTCCGCTCTTTTGGCTTTTACAATTGTTTTGTATCATCGTTAATTCATAGTGAGGTGTCTGAAATTATATTTCAGCGACTATAAATTTTTGGATTTTTTATAATGGCTCAATTCTTCTATAGAACCATTTTCCACTGCTACAGTTATAAAACTATTAGCATCATCCAGGTTTACTATCCAAACATCCCTGTTATCTTCGTGCGCCTCCGTTGCCTGGGTAATATCGTAATCAATATATTCCCGTTTTACCTCTCTTCTAATGTCGCGTGGTAAGTCTTTTTCTGACCCGTAAGAAAGAGAATAAATTAAATTTCCTTTTAGGTTGTAAAGGCATTTGTGCTGTTTTTCGTTTTTAATAAAATCAACCCCGTACTTTTTTTCAACCCTGCTCCATTTGGCATTGGTTGCATCGGGGAACGATTTGGAAAATGCGATTAATGCCTTTTCGCTTACACGTGATTCTGCAAGAGAACCATCCTTGGCAGGATTTGCTAATTTATCGCCATATTCAAACCGTGTGGCTGTGATTGATTTCTTTACCCCTGGCTGGGCGAAAGTATTGCCAATGCATAAAGTTGTTGCCAGGCAGGCAATTAATAAATAATTGAATTGAGTTTTCATTGTTTCGATATTTAAAATGATAAATAGTTTTTACAATATCAAAACTAATAGTTGCAAAAGGCTGGCATTAGCCAAACTGAGTAAGTTATCATTATGACTAACCGGTAATCAATATGAGTGAGTGGTTCTAATTTTGTTTCAATACCTGTTTGGATACAAAGTATTCAGAAGATTGTCTTTCCTGCTTTTTGATACATTTATAGAAGTACCATCGCTTAATACCAGGTAGCCACCTTCACCCCGGATATATTTTATTACTTCATTAAGATTTACAATGTGGGAGTGATGTACGCGGATAAAAAATTTGAAATCCCTTAGCTGTTCTTCAATTTGTTTTAATGTGCGGCAGGCAATAATTTTATTTTTATCCTTCATGTAAAAGCATGTATAATTATCGTTAGCGTTACAACGCATTAATTGATCGGTTGGTATCAATTCAAAACCTTCTAACGTGGGCACCGCAAGTTTATTAAAATCATGGTCTTTATGCCGGATTTCATTTAGGAGAATTTCAAATTGTCCGGCTATAGGGAAATGCTGTTTCTCTTCTATTTTTTTAACAGCGCACACAAGTTCTTTGGGATCAACCGGTTTTAATAAATAATCCAATGCGCTAAGGTGTATTGCTTTTATCGCATATTTATCATAACAGGTGGTAAAAATAACGGCAAAGGAAATTTCAGTAAACTGTTCCAGCAATTCAAAGCCATTCATGCCCGGCATTTCAATATCTAGAAATACAAGATCAGGCTTCAGTTTCTTAATTGCCTCCAGCCCTTCTTTAGATGAACGGCATTGTTCGAGGACGATTATATCGGGGCAATATTCTTTAAGCTGGAATTTCAGTTCTTCAATCCAATGAATTTGATCATCTATAATAATTGCCCTAATCATGCTGAGCTTTCTAATATATTTAAGTACAAGCCCATCAATATGGCTTCATCATAATTTCTTATAAAATTAATTCTGCTAAATTTGAAAAATTAGTTAAATGTTTTAAAAGGCTGATTTTTTGTAGTGAAAAGGTTAAGCGATAAAAATTCATTCATCAGTTTTCGTAAACCGAAATGAATATATAAAGGGTTTCAATAATAATCCATGTGAAAGCTCAATAGCAGCGCTTTGCTCTACTTTTATAACCGCAGTTGTATTATTAAGAAGATGTAGTGTAACCGATGCATGTATTGATTTATTTGAGGCTGAATTCATTACGGTATCCCCGGCCTTTCCGCCCCCGGGCTGATCATGTTTTAAGATTTTATAGGCCTGGGAACTGATAGCAATATCTTCAGCTTTAATTTTCATATCCTTCTCTAATATGCAGGAGGAGCAGCCGGTAAATGCATTAAATATGCTTAAAAAGGAAGTGTCGTTAGTTTTGAAATAATAAAATTGAACGTAGCTTTTTATAGCAACTTTTTTTTCGTCTATAGCTTCAATTTTGAGGTATCCGTTTTTTGATTCTGCTTTTGGGTCCACATCAGCCAGTGCCCAGTCACCTGCAAAAGTTTCATTTAAGTTTTCTGTTTTATTAGCCTGTTTGTGTACGGTTTCATTAGCTGTTTCGTTTGCTTTTTTATTACTGCTTTCAGCCTTTGCAGTTTTTTCATTTTGGCCTTCAGTTGTAATAGCATCTTTTTGTGATGGTTCTTTGGGCTCTATATCTGCTGATTTATTATCATGGTTAATTGTATCATTGGAATTTACTATTCTATTATTTTCGGCAGGGATTGTTTTATTATTATTTAATTTATAAATAAGAGCCGCCACAATTATAACTACAAGCGAAATGATTATTAATAAAAGCCTGGAATATTTTTTATAGAATGGTTGATCAGCTTTTATCAACGGTTTCCCTTCTCCCGGCAGAAAGGCTTCAGGAACAGTATTGCCTTTCAGTTCGTTGGTTAAGAGAGTTAATCCTGAATTGTAATCTTTAGTAAAACTTATATGTTGTAATCTTTGCAGGCGGAAAGGGGTTTTACTGTCGTGAACAACAAGCGGTATTACTTTTTTATTTTGCCCGAGAGCATAATATACTTCGTCGAGCACATTGTTGGAGCTTACTGATTTTTCCGTTTCTATAAACAGTAAGCAATCGCAGGTCTCCAGTGCTTTTTCAATTTCTAAGTCCCATTCCGATCCTGCCCTGATATCCTCCTGGTCAATCCAAACATTAAAGCCCTCCTTTTTAAGATCGAGCGCAAGCCTCAAGGCAAAATCTGAACCATCAGATCTTGAATAGCTAAAGAAGATTTTTTCTAAAATCATGACGCGTAATAGTTTGTTGAATGTACATTTAAAAAGTGAAAAAATAAAAGCGGAATAACCTATCCCTGTATAATTATTACCCTTTGCAAAGAAGGTTAGCAATTGGCCTGGTGTAGATAATATCAAATTTATTTATATAATTTATCGCTCAGGTCTTTCGAGCAAATCGTTTACAGCGATGTTATATGCCGCGCTTGCTGCTTAATTTATTGTATCTCTGGTCCATGAAAGACCACCGGAAGAGCAGTCTTTTTTTGGGACATGGAAGACTGTTAGTATTGTGAAATACCATCTTCTGTATAAAAAACTTAATGAATTTATTAAAACATTCATAAAGCGAGCTTATTTGGAAGGATTGCCGCAATTGAATAGTTTTAAGTTGCGGCAATACCAGATTATGTCCAACGAATTCGGCACCTTTATAAAACTTTAAGTTAGAAAACATGAAAAAGAAATATCTACAATTCTTTACGATAGCATTTCTGTTTAATATTTGTATTAACCGTGGAATATATGCGCAGGCAAATGACGCCCGTATAAAAAATATTGAAGCTGCATTTCCTGTGATCGATGAAATATTCAGCAGCTATGCCAGGCAAAATCATTTTCCTGGATTTGTGTATGGGCTGGTAGTAGATGGAAAATTGATTCATTCAGGAAGTATAGGTTATACAAACATTTCCCAAAAAAATTTAGCAGATAGTAAATCAGCATTCCGTATTGCTTCCATGACAAAGAGCTTTACTGCCATGGCAATTTTAAAACTTAGGGATGAAGGAAAGCTTAAGCTTGATGATCCGGTATCTTTATACATCCCTGAAATGAAAGGGCAAAAGTATCTGACAACTGATGCCACGGCAGTAACCATTCGTAATTTACTTACTCATGGAGCAGGTTTCCCGGAAGACAATCCATGGGGCGACCGCCAGTTAGCTAAAACAGATAACGAATTCATTGCAATGATTAAAAATGGCATCTCCTTTTCAAATAATCCGGGATCGAAGTATGAATACAGCAATATGGGTTTTGCCATGCTGGGATATATTATAAAAAAAATTTCAGGACTATCTTATGAAACATATATCACTAAAAATATTTTAGAAACTTTAGGCATGATGCATACCTATTGGGAGTATAGCAAAGTCCGGGGTAATGAACTGGCCCATGGATACCGGTGGCTCAATGAACAGTGGATAGAGCAACCGTTGTTGCATGATGGCACGTATGGGGCGATGGGCGGTATGATTACTTCAATTGAAGATTTCAGCAAATATGTATCCTTGCAACTTTCTGCGTGGCCGCCACGAAATGATGAGGATAAAGGCCCCATAAAAAGAAGTTCGCTCCGTGAAATGCAATTCCCCTGGAACATAAGCGGTCTTAACGCAGTTTACAAATATCCGGGCGGTCGTCCTTGCCCGTTAGTAACCGCATACGCCTATGGTTTAAGATGGAGTAAAGATTGTGAGGGTAGGGTAGATATCGGGCATAGCGGTGGTTTACCGGGCTTTGGAAGTAATTGGAAAATAATGCCCGACTATGGCATTGGAATTATTTCCTTCAGCAATCTTACCTATGCACCTGCAAGTTTGATCAACACCCGAGTATTAGATACACTTATCGCCATCGCCAAATTGCAACCATGGCAATTGCCTGCATCTGCTATTTTAAACCAACGGAAAGATGAATTGATTAATTTATTGCCTGAATGGAAGCACCCTGAGGCAACGCACATTTTTGCGGAGAACTTCTTTATGGATTATTTTCCTGATTCTTTAAGAAAAGAAGCTATTACTTTATTTAATAAAGCTGGTAAAATCATCCAGATAAGTAAACTCATTCCTGAAAACAATTTGCGGGGTTCATTTATTATGAAAGGGGAAAATAATGACATAGAAATAAGTTTTACATTGACTCCGGAAAACCCACCATTGATACAAGAATATCATATTAAAGAAAGAAATAAATAAGTAACCTTCTCTGCAGGGGCGGCGGGGCGGGGCTCTTAATTTACAAACCTCCATTGCACTCCAATTCTAAAAATATAACCTGGAGTAGGATAATTTGGCGCCGCCAAATTATTATTGGTAAAACTGAAACCGTTTTGAAATGATACCGTATTCAGGTTCTCAACTTTTACGAGGCCAGTAAATGATTTTATTCTAAAATTAAAATATGCACCAAGTTCAGGAGGATTACTTATGGTAGTAGTATCCTGCGGGAAAAAATGGCCCATTACAGGAGAATAATTATTTGCCTTATAAGGAGTATTATATTTCACATCGATCCCTGTGCTTAAATTAAGGTTTTTAAAAAATATTCCCTCAAATGCAAGCCTCTGCCTCGTGAAGAAAAGCGGGACCCTTACAGGATTATTACCGGCAGTTTGCTGTACTGTAAAATCACTATATAAATTAAGATGCCCAACAACTTTGTTTTTTGTTGAAGCCACAAACTGGGTAATATTTAATAGCCCGTTAAATTGGTCTGTTCTATAATAATTTGTAAAATAAGCATAGTTTGCAATTGAAATATTTCTTGCAAGAAGTGTAAATTTTGGATTGTCCGCCTCTACAGAAATCACAGTGATATTCTCCTTTTTTGTATTGAGATTATTATTAAAATTAAAGGATGAATTGCCTTCAAAAATATATGACGGAGAACGGTTCACATTTTGAAATGTTACCTGTACATCCCCAAGTTTTAAATTCAGAAAACGTGTAAGATTTGCATAAGCACTATAGTCACCGGCATTTAGGCCGGCCGCATAGAATTCACCTTTTAACAGCGCATCCCATTTTTTATTCCTTGTCTTGTTACGATATTCCCCATGAAGTACAATGTTGTAAAAGTTTTTATTTAGCGGAAGAGGTAACGGATTTATTGAGTCAGGAGATGAAGTAAAAGCACCTGAAAAATTTTCAAGGCGCAGCCCGGCTTCAATGAACTGTGCCGGATTTTTTGTCTCAGGAAATTGCTTAATTGCAAAATCATTTGAAACAAATTTCCATTTGTCCTGTACAAAAAAATTCAAACCTGCTGAAGGGTTAACTGTTAAACCGTACCAGTTTCTAAGTAGCGCTGAATCTCTTCGTGCGTAATCAGGATTAGTTAATGTATCTCTAAAACGATAGGTGTAGGTGCTGTAATTAATGGTATGCTGGAAACGGAATTTTGGATAAAATAAATAATCTGTTGTACTATCATTTATTATTATGGAATCTTTAATTCCAAAATCATAACTCTGCCTGAAGAACGCTGTAAAATTACTGTAAAAATTACCCGTGTTTACCTTAGTCGAAAATACGTTATAAGACTGTTCCACATTTCCACCAAAATTAACGGGAATGGTGAAACGCTTTTTCATATCAGGATCAAGAAGAGATGAATCATTTTGTATGCCGCCATTTTCAGATGCGGACAACTTATTTCCTAATAACACAAAGTAAGCAGCATACCTTTTTTTGTTTCCCTGGTAATTACTGAAAAAACGATAATTGTTATGATTTGCGTTTTGTGTTTGGAAAAAGCCAGGGGATGATATCAACCTGTATTCAATACCGGCGTTCCAGTTAGGTTTAATATTTTGCGTATGCTGCACCTTAATTAACTGTTCTTTTCCGGATGCAAGCAAATAAGTTAATTGCGTAAAAGGCTTGGTCGTTTTATAGAACTGTGTATTTTCAAGAGTATACTTGTACAGATCGTACGCATGAAAACCAGCGTCCCAGCCGGCTTTCAATAAGGGAGTAAAAAGTACGGGAAATGCTGCAGTGCCATTATTACCAAGTGTTACATAATCCGCGGGCACTGAATAAATTTTATTAAAATCACCTATTGACGAATCTATCTTGTCACTTTTCAATGAATCAAGGTATCGAAAGGAAATAGTAATTGAATCAGCAAGATCATCACGATGTTTGAAGCTAAGCGAATCAGTTTTTTGCTTTTGCCCACGTTGGTTTGGAGCAGTAGTATTGCTTTGTGGGTTTGTGCTTCCCGGCCTTCTTTTTAGAATTCCGGGTATCTGTGAATGTACAGCTCCTGCAAAGGCCATTAGCACAAATATGAAAATCAGTTTAGTAATTAACCTTTGAAATTCTATTTGTTTTTTCTTTCTCATTAACTTTGATTCTTATAGTGCCGCAATTAGTCCCTTAAAAATTAATGTAAGCTTGGGCTCTGCCTCGCTTGCTGCAAGTAAAACTTCCTCGTGCGTGATTTTATTTTCTTCTTCTCTTATTCCGATATCTGTTATTACACTCATAGCAAACACAGGTAAACCCAAATGTACCGCGGCTATTACTTCCTGAACCGTGCTCATTCCTACAGCGTCACCTCCAAGTATATTAAGCATTTTGTATTCTGCCCTGGTTTCAAAACTTGGCCCTGTTACGCCCATATAAACTCCTTCTTTAACATCAATATCATTTTCCCTTGCAATATTTTTTGCTAAAGCAACCAGGTATTTTTTATAGGGTTCACTCATATCAGGAAACCTTGGGCCAAACCCATCTTCATTTTTCCCGAGCAAAGGATTCAAAGTAAGCATGCTTATGTGATCCCTTATTATCATAAGATCTCCTACGCGAAAAGTTTTGTTTGTGCCTCCTGCAGCATTACTTATCAATAAAGTTTCTATACCCAAAAACTTCAAGACCCTTATCGGAAAAACAACTTCCTGGGTAGAATACCCTTCATAATAATGAAAGCGGCCAGCCATTGCAACAACTTTTTTTCCGGCAATTTCACCAAAGATTAGTTCACCATTATGGCCCTCAACTGTGCTTACAGGAAAATTTGGAATGTTGCTATAATCAATTTTAAATTCAACATTCATTTCGGAAATGAAACTTCCAAGGCCGCTGCCTAACACAATGCCTACATCAGGTTTAGTTTTATATTTCGTTTTGATAAAATCAACAGCTTCATTTATTTTTTTCAACATACTGTTTTAAAAATTTCGCTCAAAGTTAAGTTAATGGCATTATGGATGTATGGTTGAATTGTTAATTGGTTGATAAGTTGATTAGTAAAATGGTGGATTGATAGGAGAAGTAAAATATAATTAGCTGGTTTTATATTTTTTTTTACCGGAAGAGTTTTTTAAAAAAATAAGTACGGACAATTCATTCCTGGCATTTTATTAAAATGACAATAAATTATCTTTGCAACTTAAAAATTTTAATGTGCAAACAGCAACACAAATATTCGACTATGCTAAATGGAACAATGAGCTTCCCGAATTAAGCAAACAATATCAATTTGCAAGTCCATATCCTCATATTGTTCTGGATAATTTTTTGAATCCAGAAATGCTTGATGAATGTATCACAGAGTTTAATAAATTGAATGAAGCTGACGGGTGGATAAACTATACGCATTATAATGAAAAAAAGAAAGGCCTTAATAAGCTCGATTTATTGCCGGAGGCCATCAAAGGCACAATTAATGAATTGAACTCACCTGAATTTTTGGAATTTCTTAATAAGCTTACTGGCATAAAAAATTTGCAGAAAGATGATTACCTCGAAGGTGGCGGCATTCATCAATCTACGAAAGCTGGCTATCTCAATATCCATGCAGATTTCACTGTACATCCTCACAACCGTAACTGGCAGCGCCGTGTGAACGTGCTGGTTTATTTGAATAAAAACTGGAAAGAAGAATGGGGTGGAAAATTAGAATTATGGGACAAACAAATGAAAGCATGTGAAGTGGAAGTGCTTCCTGTTTTTAACGGTTGCGTAATTTTTAATACAGATGCAGATTCCTATCATGGTCATCCCGAACCAATGACCTGCCCTGAAGGTGTTTACAGGAGGTCAATCGCTTTGTATTATTACTCCATTGAAGACAAACCATTTCGCCGTGCAACCTACTACCAGGCACGACCCGGCGAAGGCAATAAAAAATTAATGGTGAATTTAGATAATGCTATGGTTGCGGCTTATACAGACATCAAAGGCCGCCTTGGCACGAATGATAAAATCATTAGTAAAATATTAAGGTTTTTTTCAGGAAAGAAGAAATGAGTTTTAGGTCAGAGTTAATATAGTTTAAGAGTTAGAAATTGTTACCGACTATGAGCTGTGAGCTATAATAAACTATGAACTTTTAACTTACAGTTATTTTTTCACATCTCTCTTCAAAAAGATAAAACCGTTTTTGCGATAAAGCTCCTTCAGTTCTATATATTGTTTGTATTTATCTATCCTGTCTACTTTTGATACAAAATAAACAGGCTTATCAATATTTCCTGTAAGCAGCCATTGCTCATCGTAAGAATTGGAATTTGTTGGAATTTCTTTCTGAACATAAAAAAGCTGTGCATAGCTGAAATAACCCAATGTGTTCACATAACAATTTTCGCCTTGTCTTTGTATAAAAAAATCAATCGCTGCGCCCTGGGTGTATCGCTCCACTTTAGGAACAATAATCGCTGATGCTAAAAAAATAACAATAGCTGTGCCCCCGAATAATATCCAGGCCGCTTTCTGAAATTTATTTTTTCTGAGACATCTTATTCCAATTACAATAGAAATGATCATTAATAAACCTGCGATTCCTTCTACGCCACTCCAACGAACATCTGCCTGCATCATGGCCTTTGCGAATGTGTCATCAACATACGGAATGAGCTTTTTAATATTTATTGCTAAGTAAGGGAAAGCCAATAAAAATAATGAAATGATGCCACCAGGTATTGCTAAAAAAATTCCAACATATTTTTTATAAGCCAATTGTTTCAGATCCCACTTATAAAATGAATAAGCAGCCAGGAAAGTAAGCGGAAACCATGCCAGAGAAGAATAATGAATAATGCGGGATTGAACAAAGGTGAATAAAATTGTAACTACCCAGAATAAGATCTGCATCCATTTTTTAAAATCCTTATCGTAAGCAGTTGTGTAATTTGTTTTAAAAAAGGAAGGAATGGCAAGCAATGAAGCGGGGAAACAGCCAATTAACAGTACAATAAAATGATAGCCAAAAAATCCCTTCTGCCCGGCATCGTGAGAGGTAAAAAGACGATATTGATATTTAAAAAATTCAGTTACGAACAATGGCCCGTTTTTAATAGTTTCATATCCATACCAGGTAGCAGTTACCGCTGTTGCTATAATTAAAAATAAAATTGCATGCCACCAGTTAAAATAAAAACGAAAACGGTTGTAGATAAAATAGACACCCAACGACAATAAAAAAACCATCAAAGAAACCTGTCCTTTGGTTAAGACAGCAAGCCCCATAAAAATTCCCGACCACGCAACATAATATATTGGATTTTTTTTAAGCCCGTCTTTATCAAATCCGTTCCTGGCCCAATGATACAAGATGAAATTATATAAGGATAAAAAAGTAAATAGATTGAACCATGGATCAATAATGCCGGATTTAAAATACATGTTCGGGAAAAGCGAGCCGCCAAAAGCAAGCGCCCAAAGCACACCGAATTTTTTATCATAAATTTTGCTGCCGCAAATAAAAACAACAATTAAAGTGATAATGCCACATATCGCATTTGGTAAACGTGCTGCAAATTCCGTAACTCCAAAAATTTTCATTGCAGTGCTTTGCATCCAGAAGAACATTGGCGGCTTTTCCCAGAAAGGCTTGAAATTAATATACACTCTGCTGTAATCATTCATCCTGATCATTTCACGGGAACACTCTGCAAAATTAACCTCGTCCCAATCGAACAAATGAACTCTTCCAAGAAATGGGATAAAGAAAATAGCTGCCAGAATAGTGATGAAAATGATTATTTGAGTTTTGCTCGATCGCATGTATTTAATGGAGAGATTCATAATTTATAATAATCCAATTTTTATCACTGCGTATTCATTAAGTCTGAAACTTATCACTCCTTACTTATAACTTATCATTTTTAACCAAAGGCTTATACATCTTTCTTTTCATCAATCCCCATTTACACAAACGGTGCACAATGGAAACTTTCAATACGCCAAGGCCGTAAGTTATACTTCGTTGCAGGTTAATGCTTGAGGCTTCTTCAAAATACCGGGTTGGGCAGGTGATTTCTGCAATCTCATAACCGAGATAAATAATCTGTGATAACATCTGGTTATCAAAAACAAAATCTTCTGAATTGACCCCGTAATTAATGCGCTCTAATATCTCACGAGAGAATGCCCGATAACCAGTGTGGTATTCCGCCACCTTTTGATTGAGCATCACATTTTGGAAAAAAGTGAGCGTACGGTTAGCGATGTATTTGTATAATGGCATGCCCCCATGCAATGCTCCTTTGCCTAGCGTACGCGATCCAAGCACCACCTGGTAAACATTATTTGCAATAAGGTATGCCATTGACGGAATAAGCTTTGGCGTATATTGATAGTCGGGATGCAACATGATGATGATATCGCCACCAATTTCCAGGGCCTTATTATAACACGTTTTTTGATTGCCGCCATAGCCACGGTTTTCATCGTGCTTAATGATATGGGATATGCCAAGTTCACGTCCGATTTCAATTGTTTTGTCGCTACTGTCATCATCAACCAGTATCACTTCGTCCACAATATCAAAAGGGATTTCCTGGTAAGTTTTTTTAAGCGTGAGCGCAGCGTTGTAGGCTGGCAAAACAATCACTATTTTTTTATTATCAATCATGCTCAATTCTTTATTCTTTTTTTAAGCTCTCAACAATCTCATAATGCAACAGGGCGCAAAATTAATTTATTGAAATTATAGCTAAAAATAATGCTGGAGTGAGGTATTTATTTGAATGTATAAATAAAAATATTACAAATGTTATTTTACTATAGTAACCTTGCCGGCCAATATCAAAACATAATTCTGTTTATCAATTAGGCTCTATCTTCGTTCAAATCTTTTAATATGAATTTACACGAATACCAGGCAAAAGAATTGTTGAAAAAATTTAATGTTCCCATCCAGGAAGGAATTGCCTGTAATACCGTCGCTGAGGCTGAAGAAGCTTACAGGTACATTAACAGCCAGTATGGAAGCAAGTTTGCAGTTATTAAAGCCCAGATACATGCTGGTGGGAGAGGCAAGGGAACTATAAAAGGAACAGATCAGCGCGGCGTTGCTGTTGCAAAAAATGCAAAAGATGTGGAGAAAATCGCGGGTGCTATTTTAGGTGGAACACTTGTAACAATACAAACTGGTGAAGCTGGTAAACAGGTGAATAAAATATTGGTTGCACAGGATGTATACTACGATGGCCCCGAAAAAGTAAAAGAAATTTATCTCTCCATTTTATTAGATAGATCAAAAGGTAAGAATGTAATTATGTACAGCACGGAGGGAGGCGTAAATATTGAAGATGTTGCACATGATACTCCTGAAAAAATTTTTAAAGAATGGATTCATCCGGGTGGCGGGCTTCCAGGTTTTCAGGCAAGAAAAATTGGTTATAACCTGGGGTTAAAAGGTGATGCATTTAAGAATTGCGTAAAGTTCGTAACTAATTTATACAATGCCTATATTGGCCTTGATTGTAGCATGCTTGAAATAAATCCTTTGTTTAAAACAAGTGACAATAAAATAATTGCTGTTGATTGTAAAATGAATATTGATGACAATTCATTAATGCGCCATCCTGATATCAGTTCTTTGCGTGATATTGCTGAAGAAGATCCCACTGAGGTTGAAGCAGCAAAATTCAATTTAAATTTTGTTAAGCTTGACGGCAATGTTGGATGTATGGTAAATGGCGCAGGCCTTGCGATGGCAACAATGGATATGATAAAATTAAGTGGCGGCGAACCGGCAAACTTTCTTGATGTAGGAGGTTCTGCCAATGCGCAAACTGTTGAAGCAGGATTCAGGATAATTTTAAAGGATCCAAAAGTAAAAGCAATCCTTATAAATATTTTTGGAGGCATCGTAAGATGCGATCGTGTAGCCCAGGGCGTTATAGATGCTTATCAATCTATTGGGACCATTGAAATCCCGATAATAGTAAGGCTGCAAGGTACCAATGCTGAAGTGGCTAAAGAACTAATAGATAAAAGCGGCCTAAAAGTTCAATCTGCTATTTTACTAAGTGAAGCTGCAGAATTAGTAAACAAAGCTGTTGCATAATTTGCTTTTCAGCGTTTCCTTTGTAAAATTTATAAGAGCCTTCTGTTTAATAAAGGAATATTATTTGCAGCTACTCTCAAACCAGCATGTAATAATAGGAGAACCTTTTTTAAAGCGCTAGCCAGAATTACCAAATTCAATTCGATAAATTTTCCCACAAATAAATTTGTCGATCCATAAAAAGCCGGCATTTGCCGGCTTAGATTAATTTTCAATAAGGTACTATGAGTTTATAATTATTTTGGAAGCAATACTTTATTTATTACATGAATAACACCATTGCTTTGATTTACATCTGCAATAGTTACTTTAGCAGTTCCACCACTTTCGTCAGTAACCATTATGGCACTGCCATTTGGTTTGATAGTAAGAGTTTCACCCTGAACTGTTGTTAAAGTTGCAGAGCCGTTACCGTCTTTCATCACTTACGGTTTACCAAAGAAGATGTTTTTTTTTAGAAAATTAAAATTAACGGTTAAGGGGTAAACGAAATTATTCGCAGTATATATTTACGAAATTTAAAATAGCGTGGAGAAATATTTTTTCAGAAAAAAAAATTGTTGGTAAACAAAGTGAGAATTATTTCGTTAGAAATAATCAATGCCGAAAAATTAGAAATATAAAATGGAATTAAAAATTATGAGCTTAAATCTTAGAGATTACATACATCTGGTCCATGGTGGGAGCGGGGCTGCCACCGGCTTTTTCCAAAGTAATAGCAAAGGCATCGGCTTTACCGAAAGATTTCATTTTTTGAATATGATAAATTCCTTTTTCTGTAGAGATCATCCCCCCGCTTATTGGCTTTCCGTCAACAATTGCCCATAGCTGGTATTGCTTGCCGGCAGGAACTGCAGGTAAATTTGATGGATCTACATAAACATCGCCTGTATTTCTCATCCAGAATATTTTAGCAAGAGATTCAGGTGAGTGAGGTGTTCCATTCAAAACTACAGACTGAGCGTTTTTGTCCGTCATTACGCCAATGTCCCTATTCATAGCGAGAGTAAGAGAATCTTTCTCTGCAATTTTTTGTTGTGCAACCTGCAGATCATTATTTGCAGATTGATATTTATTATAGTAAGAATAATTAAGTATGATGCTTCCAATTAATAAAATAAGCATCGCAGCCGCAAGGAGTTTAAAGTAAGAAGGTATTCGATAAACAAATGGTTCAGCTTTATCTATGTCAGTTTTAGTAAAAGATAATTTGTTTTCTTTCACGCCTGGATTTGTTTGTGAAATGATTTTCTCTTTTACAGAAGCAGAAGGTGCCATTGCATTCGCTTGTGCATAAGACTCAAGAGACATCTCTATTTCCAGTAATTCCTTTTTTACTTCAGGATATTCTATAACCCATGCCTCTACCTGTGTTGTTTCTTCAGGTGAAGAAAGTCCCATGGCATATAGCTCAAGTAAACCGGATGATATGATGTCGTTTATATTCAATTTTTATTTTGCAAGATTTTTCTTAATTCACTAATTGCTGTTCTCATTCTTGTTTTTACAGTTCCTAACGGAATAGCCAAATGTTTGGATATTTCGTCCTGGGTAAAGCCCCCAAAATAAGCAAGATCAATGATTTGTTTCTGGTCGTTCTTAAGGAAGGTTAAATGTTTCCGAATTCCTAATGCGTCAAAGCTGGCAGCAGTATTGGTATTGTCGCTAATGTTATCTACGGCATTCTCTGTATTCTGGATTTTAGATTGCTTTTTATAGCCCTTGCTTCGTATGGTATCTATGGTCAGGTTTCGGGTAATATTAAGCATCCATGTAAATAGCCTTCCCTTCGCACTATCGTAGTTGGAAAAATTATTCCAGATTTTTACAAAGGCTTCCTGCAATACATCTTCAGCAAGTTCCTTTTGTTCAAGCATTTTATAGATAATTCCGAAAAGTGCGGCAGAATAATTGTCATAGAGATAGGCAAATGCAGAATGATCCCTAATCTTCAATAGGTGGATAAGTTCTTCTTCACTATATTTCGTTATTTCAGGCAAATCTCCGTTTAAGAATGTATTAAAAGTCTAATGAAAAATAAGAGCGATAAAGATAGGTTTTTAATTGATATTTAGAATTTGAAGTTATTATAATTCATCTCATTATAAAATATTTTTTACTGAAACTAATTTGAAGGAAAAAAACTTTTAAATATGAATTATCCTTTTTCAAAATAACACACACTTCCGCCAACCCAATCTTTATCCATATTATATCTTACGCCTATCATTTTTCCTTTGCTTATCCTGGCAAGGTTGTTCACAGCTACGGGCCTTGGAGCTCCATCTTCCCAAAAATAAAAAATTCTTGCTTCAGCTTTTGCGGGTACATTGGGTGTTTTTATCACATCAGCGTATTTTACTTTTCTCTGCAATATCCAGTTCTCGGGATTAGTAACAGCATCAATATCTTCTTTTGTTACATCAATAATCACTCCCTGGCCGGCAAAAGAAAATAATGGCTTAAGTACATAATTTTCAAGATCGCCGGGCAGCTGCTTTACTTCATTTAAAAAAAATGTTTCAGGAACAAATGGATGATTTATAAAAGGGAGAGTAAACTTGCTTATACGATAAAACCAATTTGGGTGCGGCACCCACTCAACATCAAACGACTCAGTAATATCTACAACATTCCCCAGGTCTTTTTTTATATGAATAAGCTCGTCAAAAATAATGCGATTGTAAATTCTTTTTATTTCTATCCTTTTTCCATCCTTCTTATAAAATAAGTTTTTGCCTTCCTTCTCAAGTTCGGTAAGGCAAACTATGGGGATATCAAGATAATCCTGGGTGCAATAGAAGTCAATTCTTGTCTTTTGTTCATGCGGCTTAATTTCAAGCAGGATAACGTTTTCTACTTTATGATCTCCTATTATTATCTTTTTTAAAAGCGCTGTATAAGATTCTGCATTGTAGCCGCTTAGATAATGATCAAAATTTTTTGGTATGTTAAAGTGTTTCTCAACAACCTGTGGATACATAACCTGGAAAGCAAACAAAGTTGGAAATCCCTGCATCTCGATTAATTGCGGCTCAAAGTTTCCATTTTCATTTTCACATATCCCAAAATCGAATGCGATAAAATGTGTATGATCATTTTCATCGGGAACGTTTTCTCCTTCAGGAATCGCATGGCTGGTAAGTTTTTTAAAATCGGGCCTTACAATAAAATCCACAATTGCTTCGCATGCGTCAAGCATTTTATCAGTAAAATCTTTAGGGATAAATATGGGGGTTTCTGCAATGCGAAATACAATATCGCCGGGATGTTTACTATTTAGGTCAAGTAAAAAATCTTCGTATTTCTTTTGTGTAAAATTTTCATTGAACTGTTTCCTGAGTTCAGGTATCATGATGTTAATTTTTTGGTATCAAAAAGAAAGGTAAGAAAATACTGGAATGTGAAGCGTGATTATTAATTTATGATTAATGGTTATTAATTATTTGAGACTTTAAAGCCGAAGTTTATAATAAAGAGAAAAGCTTAAGGCTGATTGCTCAAAACTGTTTTCTAAAGAGCTACCGAAGCCAGGCTGTGAAGAGCAATGTTTAAAAAATTTGGAAGTATATGAGAGTATGTCCACATAATTTTATCAGGGTCATTTAAGTGTTCAATCATAGATTCCCATTTCTCCTGCCCGTGATTTTTTATAACTGTTTTCTTTTTTTCTTCAGTTTGTAAATACATGCTCATACCTATCGGGTCAGCTTCAGGGTGAAATTGTGTTCCGATCATATAATCACTGAAACGCATGCCCATAATTGCTCTTTCATAGGGAAGATTGGGTCTGTCTTTTTCAATGCAAAGTATTTTGGCATTTTTATGTAGAATGGTCATCCTTGGCTCAATCACCTGGTAGTCCCGGCTGTCAACAGCATAAAAGGGGTCGCTCATTCCTTCAAATACAGGTTCCTCTGAGCCTTCTTCTAAAAGATGTATTGGGAAAACACCAAATGATGTTGAGTTTCTTGCGCATACCTTAGCCAGTTCCCAATGCCTGCAAACTAACTGGAACGAATGGCAAATAAAAAATGCAAATTTCTTTTGCTCCTGCATAGGATCCTGATTCCATTTTTCCATGTCGCCAAGCCATTCGAAATAATGTTGCTCCCATTCCGAGCCTTCGCTCTCAAGCGGGCTGCCGGGGCCACCTGAACTTATATAAACATCATAGCTCAAATCGGGCACATTGTTTTTCACACGAACCTCAAATTCGTCCAACGTGACATGAGTGTTATTGATTTCGCCAAACTGTTTAATGATATCACGTAAACATCTCATACCCTGGTTTTCCACTCCTTCGTATAGATCTAATATCGCGATTCGTAAACTCCGTTTATCGTTGTCATTCATTTTGCAAATATAATCAGACAGGAAATATTAATCGCTTACTGTAATTGTATTTGCGAAGATAAAACTTACAAAAAGCTCAAGCAGAGCATCAACTAAATTGTTGAGCGATGAATTTCAAAAATGAACTACAAAATACTCGTGGTTTTTCTACAGCATTCTTTCAATCGCTGACAGACACATAAAAATAAAGTGGTTATCATATTTAAAAAAATTATAGAAAAAGTGGTAAAGCGTATTAAAGCTTGACTAGTTATACATCACAAGTAAAATAAACATCATGAGTCGGTAAAAAAAGGCATTTCTCGATTAGGAAGCTTCCAGTAAGCAGTTCTTATTTACCAATTCTTACAAATTAGATAAAATATGTAGGCCTTTATTATTTAGAAATAGGATCTTGTATTTTTATTGCTTCTTCTTTTTCCTTTTCTTTTTCTACATGCTGTAAACTTTTGTTTTCCTCACATACTTCTACGGTTTTTGCAAAAACTGTGTAATGGTTGGGGTTAATCTCGCTGCCATATTTAACTGCCCATGCTTTTGTAAATTCAGCCCCAAAATATAAAATAAAAGATGAATAATATATCCAGACCAGCAAAACGACAAATGACCCTGCAGTACCATAAGTACTGCCGATATTACTTTTACTAATGTAAAAAGTAATTGCAAATTTTCCAAGCATAAAAAGAACAGCAGTAACTATGGCACCTGCCCACACATCTTTCCATTTTATTTTTGCATCAGGCAAAACCTTAAATATTACCGCGAATAACGATGTTACCACTCCAATCGTTATAATAAGATTAATAATATAAAAGGCAGGAACGGCAATACCGGGAAATTGTTTTAAAAGTCTGCCACTGATACTTTCTACAATTGCAGTAACACCAAGGGATACCAGTAATAAAAATCCAAGGCTTCCAATTACACCAAACGATAGTAAGCGTGTTTTTACCAATACAAACCAACCAGCGGTGGGCTTTCGTTTTAAACCCCAGATCATATTAATTGAATCCTGTATCTCAGCAAATACAGTTGTAGCTCCTATCAATAAGGTAATAATACCAACGGTTGCCGCGAAAGTACTTTCTCCACTCAGGCTGGCATTTTTAATTATTTCCTGAATTTGTAAAGCCGCCTCCTTGCCAACAAAATGCTGCATTTGCCCATAAATAGAGCCTTCCACAGCATCGCGGCCAAAAAAGATGCCGCATAAAAATAAAATTACTATAAGTAAAGGCCCCATTGAGAACACAGTATAATAAGCAAGAGAGGCACTTAGCTTTGGAACTTTATCCTCAGAAAATCCTTTAAAGCAATTCTTTAAAACTTTCCAAATTCCCTTAAACGTAATTTTATTCATTGGGTGTTTTTTGTTCTAATATCAAAATATAAACCAAAATTGGTAATGCACAAAGATCATATTATTTTCAGGTGGGATTTTACCAAACTTATAATAAAAGTTCTCAGATCTTTTCAAACTAATTGTATGTGCATAAAATACGCAGGCTTTAATTAACATGCTTTAAAAAATTCATTAACTTACTTACAAATAAATTATATGAAAAAATTATACTTCGTTATGATTGTTTTGCTGTTCATGATGATCATACTTCCATCATGCTCCAAACAATCAACTAATCAAGCGATTGCCCCCGCATCTCCCAATGTTATAAATGCAATAATTGCACCCAATCAAGCCTATACGTTTGCTGTAAATAACTCCGGGAATGTTAATATAGAAAAGCAAGCCTCACACTTTAAAATAAGTAAAATAGGACCGGAAGAAAAAAGCGGTCAGATGATTTATCAGTATTCCCCTATGCAGGATTACACCGGTAAAGATGAAGTAGTTTTAAGCAGCAAGATAACTATATACTCTTCAGAAGGAGGCGGCGGATGTAACAGCAATAACAATAACAATAACAATTCTGTTACTACAAGCTATAGTACATCCTATACAACGATCGGGCTTACTATAAGCAATTAAAGCTCTGTCAACATTTTTTAATAAACACACTTAGATAAGATATTCATTTACCAGGGAATTTTTTTACAACAAGCCCCTAATAATTTTTTTCTTAAACCTTTCCGCTTTAGCATAGGTACGCATAAATATTATTAAAGGCACGCCGCCATTCATCAAAGAATAAGGCATAAATGATTCTTTGACCTTAACTTTATTTTCTTAATCAATTCAAATAAATATGAATATTATTTTTAGATATGCATTCGCAATTACATCCTTTTTTTTTATAAACGCAAAGGTTTTTTCACAATCCAACAGTAAAAAATCATTGTCGCTGAAAACAAATTACATCGATAAAAAAAATATGGATCCTACTGTAAAGCCCGGAGATAATTTTTTTCTTTATGCAAATAGTAATTGGCTTAAAAATAATCCTATTCCTGCGTCAAAAACAAGATGGGGAAGCTTTGATGAATTGCGGGAAGAAAGCTCTAAACGGCTAAGAGGCTTATTGGAAGAAGCATCAGATAATACCGGCCGCGACAGGAGTACACAGATCATTGGAGATTTTTATTCCAGCGGAATGGACAGTATCGCGATTGAGAAAAAAGGATATGAGCCAATAAAAGGAATACTAGATGAAATAAATAATATTACCAGCATCCAAGGTGTACTGCACGAAATTGCGATCATGCGCATGAATGGTTATGGTGGTGCTGCATTCGGGCTATTTGTGGGCCCGGATAGAAAAAATGTTTTTGTAAATATTCCATCGATAGGCCAGGGAGGCACAAGTTTGCCAGACAGGGATTATTATTTAAAGGATGATGCCCGTAGTGTAAAGATCCGGAATGCGTTTATGCAAAATTTGAAGACAATGTTTTTATTAGTTGGTGAAGATTCTAATACAGCAAATGGAGATGCTGATGCAGTAATGAAGATTGAAACCAGGCTTGCTGAAGCTCAAATGCCTAGAGTGGAACTGCGGGACCCTTACAAAACCTATAATAAGTTTTCATTAAAAGATCTTGCAGCAACAACGCCAAATATTAACTGGGTTAGCCAAATTGAACAAATGCAAATAAAGGGTGCAGATAGTGCCGTAATAAATAATCCGACATTTTTTAAGACTCTTGATAGCCTGCTTACTGCGCTTCCTTTGAATAACTGGAAAAGCTATTTGAGATGGACGGTTATAAGAAGTGCGGCGCCAAATTTAAGCAGCTCATTTGTAAACGCAGATTTTGAATTGAATAGAGTTTTAACAGGTCAAAAAGAACAAACGCCCCGCTGGCAGCGGATGAGTGGTATGATTGACAGGACCGTTGGCGATATGATAGGGCAACTTTATGTAGATAAATATTTTAAGCCCGAAGCAAAAGCATACATGGTTGACCTGGTAACTAATATGCAAAATACCTTCGCAGATCGCATAAAAAAATTGGACTGGATGAGTGAAGAAACAAAAGCAAAAGCATTGCAAAAGCTTGATGCGTTTGCCAAAAAAATTGCCTACCCTGATAAATGGAAAAACTACGAAGGCCTCGTGATCAATAAAGATGATTTTTTAGGAAATGTCCACAATACAAGTGTATGGGCTTATAATTTTATGACAGGTCATATGGGAAAGCCAGTTGACAGAACTGAATGGGGTATGACGCCACCAACGATCAATGCCCAGTATAGCCCTACAAATAATGATATTACTTTTCCTGCAGGTATATTACAATTTCCATTTTTTGATTTTGCCGCAGACGACGCTGTAAATTATGGTGGTATTGCTGCAGTGATAGGGCATGAAATGACGCATGGCTTTGATGACCAGGGCCGCCAATTCGATGCAAACGGTAACCTGAAAGACTGGTGGCAAAAAGCAGATGGTGATAAATTTAAGACGAGGGCAGATGAAGTTGCAAAACAATACGATGCACTTACCGTTTTAGATACGATTCACTTAAATGGGAGATTGACATTGGGTGAAAACCTTGCTGATCTTGGAGGATTAAATATTGCTTATGAGGCTTTCACTAAAACCAGGCAATTTAGAGAAGGTAAAAAAATTGACGGTTTTACGCCGCAGCAACGTTTCTTTTTAAGCTGGGCGCAGGTTTGGAGAAGCAATACTTTACCTGAAACCGAAGCGCAGTTAATTAAAACTGATCCTCATTCACCAGGTATGTACCGGACAAACGCTACTGTAAGTAATATAGATGAATGGTATGCTGCGTTCAATGTAAAGCCAGGAGATAAAATGTACAAACCAAAGGAACAGCGAATACATATTTGGTAAACAAAATCAAGATAAGTAAGAACAAAATCAGGTATCGGTAGAAGTTATGAATTTTGTTTTTATCTAACCGCAATTATTTATTTGTCATTAGCCAGCTAATTATTCAATGCGTTCCGGTTTTTTTCATAGGGTATTTATTTACCATCAATAGTAAACTCTCCCCATTGAACTGAAATGCTTAATTGTTATTCTATCGTACGTGTGCTTGTAGATAATTATAAGGTGGATCCTTCAAGAATAATTGCATCAGGGCATAGTTATTATGATCCTATCGATACAAATTCAACCTCACAGGGCAGGGCACAAAACCGTAGAACGGAAATAATTCTTTCGCCTAAGCTTGATGAAATGTACAAATTGCTTGGGCAGTAATGAGTGTAATCATTATTTAATTATAAAACCTCCGTCATAAAGATGGAGGTTTTGTTTTAAAAACATATTCGATTAATCAAACAATATTATCTTACAATTAAAATCTCATTTAAATTATTATCATGAAAAATTTTTTCTTTATTTTATTTTGCTTCACTACATCTGCAATTATTGCACAATCCAACAAAAAAATATTTAATGGCAAAGACTTAACTGGCTGGACAATTCACGGTACAGAAAAATGGTACGTTGATAAAGGAGAACTTGTATGCGAAAGTGGTCCGGACAAACAATATGGTTATTTATCTACCGATAAAAATTATAAAAATTTTATTCTGACATTAAAATTTAGGCAGGAAGCAAATGGTAACAGTGGTGTATTTTTTCGCTCAGGTATTGAAGGTGTTAAAATAAGTGGGTGGCAGGTAGAAGTGGCTCCTAAAAATCATTTCACAGCCGGGATTTATGAATCATATGGAAGAGAATGGTTGATTAAACCAAAGCCTGAAGATGAAAAAATTTTAAAAGAGGGTAAATGGAATACTTTAAAAATAAAAGTGATTGGCGATGAAGTAACGACATGGCTTAACGGTCACCAGATGGTTTTTTTAAAAGATGAAAAGATTGGAAAAGGTGAAGGCTTTATTGCATTGCAAATACATGATGGCGGTGGAATAAAAGTAAGATGGAAGGATTTTAAAATGAAGGAGTTTAAATGATAACCAAATACTGACCTTTTTTTACTAATACTTTTTAAATAAATTGTCGCCATATAGATTTTCACCACATTCCTCATGTTATCTTTAAATCATGCAAGTCAATTCATATTCTTTATGGAGCAGGGTATGTAAAATTGCGGAAACACTTCCAGGTATTTATGAAAAATTAATGTTTGATACACCTGCATTTTATACTGGAAAGAAATTTTTTTGCAGGCTCAGGGAAGATGGTGAAACATTGGTGCTGTATAATAATGACAGAGATGAATGGATAGACCGAAATCCTGATGTATTCTTTTTCACTGATCATTATAAAAATTCTTCCATACTCTTGGTTAATCTTGAAAGTGTCAAGACAAGAGACCTTGAAAAGCTATTAATAAACTCCTGGAAAATAAGGGCTACAAAAACTTTGCTTAAAAGCTATAACAAATAATCTAAAAACCTCCGGTTTAATGCGAAACTTTTTACTATCGAAATAGGATTAGCAATTTTAAAATTTCTGATATACATTTACTAAAACTACTGCTTTATGAAACTATTTGTTGCCGGCTTGCCTTATGACCTGGACGATGCTGAGCTGGAAGAAATCTTTGAAAAATTTGGAACGGTATCTTCTGCAAGGGTTGCTATAGATAGGGAAACCGGGAAAAGCAAAGGTTTTGCATTTGTAGAAATGCTTAACGATGCAGACGGAAAAGCCGCAATTGAACATCTTAAAGACATTTCTCTTGGTAAAAAACCTCTGGTCGTAACCCAGGCTGAGGAAAGATCTCCTGCAAAGAATCCTAAAACGACCTGGCAGCGAAGATAATATCTCACCCGATTATATCGTAAAGCAAAAAGGATATGCCGGAAGAAAAAAGAGAAGTCTGGCAACGCGGCCCATGGGAAAATATTCCCGGCTTATTACAACCTGTTGCACATGCCCTGGTGCAGGCACGTGAAGAATTAAAAGACCTTACAGATAACTTTCCGGAATACCTTTATGGGAACGGCCTGCGGGTGTTACTTCTCCCGCATTCCACCTTCAGCATTTAACGGGAGTGCTTGACCGCTTGTTTACCTATGCCAAAAGTAAACCACTATCTGAAATACAACTGCATTCATTATCAATTGAAGGTGATCAATCGAAAACTCCATCGGGCCTTGATCAATTGGTTCAGTTATTCAATAAGCAGGTTGATCTTTCCATCCATGAATTAAGCCAGGTAGATATATCAGCTCTTACCGATACAAGAACTATCGGCCGTAAGCAAATCCCGACGACATTAATTGGTTTATATGTTCATGCCGCGGAACATACCATGAGGCATATAGGCCAATTGCATGTAACCATAAAAGTCTTAGAAGCTGCTTCCAATACGAAAAGTTTTAATGATTCTTCTTCTAAATAATGATTCTTTTATGCTGCTATAAATAATCTTGCATTTGTCACAGATACGAATTAGATAACATCTTTTCTTTTCTATTCCTAAATTATACTTGTTACATTTGTTCCCCCTTTAACCTATCACTGAAAAATTTTGTTGATAATTTTTTTAATAAATAAAAAATATAATTTATGGTTAAGTATGCATTATTAGCCCGCGTTGAAGCAAAGCCCGGAAAAGAGGAAGCTGTAGAAAATTTTCTTAAAAGTGCATTGCCCCTTGCAGAAGATGAAAAAGATACTATTGAATGGTTTGCTCTCAAAATAGGGCCTTCTACCTTTGGTATTTTTGATACTTTTAATGACGAGCCTGGAAGAGAGGCACATTTGTCCGGCAAAATTGCCGCTGCACTGATGGAGCACGCAGGTGAATTATTATCTAAACCACCGGTGATTGAAAAAGTTGAATTGCTTGCTGTGAAATCAGCCTAAAACTGTTGTTGTAAATCTCATAGATTATCTTACTAAAATATAAAAGCGTGAATCAATAACCACGCTCTGGGTGCTTGTAATGCTCCCGGCGATAATTTTATTCAATAAGATTTTCAATTTTGATTAATTATTTAAAAGAATTTGGGTATCAGGAATTGTTATACTCTAATCTTGAATAAACTTCTGTATCCCCAAATTTGCCATCGTAATAAAAGTCTTCCTTAAAATAAGCTTCTTTTATAAATCCTGTTGATAACAATAGAGATGCTGATGCCTTATTCCGTGGGTTAATACGTGCTTCTATGCTATGAAGTTTCATTATATTATACCCAAAGATAATCACCTCAGAAAGCGCTTCCTTCATAAGGCCTTTATTCCAGAATTCGGGTAAAAGCATATAACCTACCTCTGCCCGGTAATGTTCTTTAACGAGGCGCCAGTAGCATATATAACCAACTAATAAACCTGGCTTTTTTTTCAATTCAATTCCCCATAATACTCCATCTCCGGTGTCAAGAGAGTCGTCTATCATTTTTAAAAAATCTTTCGCATCATTTAAATCTTTCGCTTTTTTTTTATCAAGATATTTCATTACATCATTATTGGATCGTAGCAGTAATATCTGGTGCAGGTCGTGCTCATTAACTTTTCGTAAAAAAAGCCTCTTTGTTTTTATTTCGGGGAAAGGAACAAAATTTGTTTGCAGCATTTTAAAAAATTTGAAGAGTAAAATAATAAAATTGCTTTTAAGATTTATTATTTTATCAGCAACAGTGAAGAAACGTTTCTTTAAGAAGACAAATAAGAATACTAAAGATCAAATACCGGTCATCCTAAAAAAAACTCTAATAAAAAAACTGGTCTTATTTTTGAATAAAGAAACATAGATTTTTTTACAATTAATTAAAAAAATAAACAATGAAAAAAATATTGAGTATTGCCCTGCTGGCTTCAGGTTTAATTACGGCCATGTCTTCTAAAGCACAGGATACGGAAGATAAAAGTAAAAGGCCCAGTCCTCCTGCAACCGCAAGTCAAAAAATAGAAAGCGGCGCTACAATTGCAATTAACTACAGCCAGCCTTCGGTTAAGGGAAGAACCATTGGCAAAGATCTTGAACCCATGGATGGCCAGGTATGGCGTACAGGGGCGAACGAAGCAACGGTGTTTGAAACTGATAAAGATGTAACCATACAGGGGAAAAAATTACCTGCCGGTAAATATGGCTTGTTTACATTATTTAATGGTGATGATGCTACTATTATTTTCAATAAAACATGGAAACAATGGGGTGCATTTAAATATAAGGACTCAGACGATGCTTTGCGTGTAAAAGCAGACGTTGATAAGCTCCCGACACCATCAGAAAAAATGGCTTTTAATATAAAACCATCAGGTGAAGTTGATCTTATGTGGGGCGGCAGGAAAGTCGATTTTACAGTGAAGTAGATCATTATTTGTTTTTAAAAAAGATTAAGAGGTTATTTAAAATATAACCTCTTTTTTTATGCGGTTTTCAATAATATATTTTAATCTTAGTTCAGACTAAATTTGAAAAAAAAATTTGACAAAATTGCTCCAGGTAAAACAATAAAATTTTATGAGAGACAATTATATTATCCCGGCTCAAACAAAAATTGGCCATGTTCACTTAAAAGTTGCCGATCTGAAAAGATCTCTTGAGTTTTATTGCGGTCTTCTCGGTTTTGAATTGATGCTGACATATGGTGAAGAGGCTGCTTTTATTTCTGCAGGGGGTTATCATCATCATATTGGCCTTAATACATGGTACAGCAAAAACGCAAATCCTGGTCCTTTGAAAAGTGCAGGGCTTTTTCATACGGCAATTGTTTACCCGGCCAGAAAAGATCTTGCATTTGCTTATAAAAGATTGCTTAATGCTGATTATCCTTTAACGGGTGTAGCAAATCATGGGGTGAGCGAAGCTTTGTATCTAAATGATCCCGACCAAAATGGTGTAGAATTATATTGGGACAGGCCACGCGATCAATGGCCCAGGAAAGATGATGGTTCTTTAGAGATGTTTACACACAATCTTGATCTTGATAATTTGCTAAAGGAACTTGATACATAAAAGTTCGATCCCGGCTAATTGCCTGCCACCGGATAAATTCAATACCTAATATTTAAAATGTGCCAATTCTAAGATGTAAATTCCCCAATTGTTTATTATTATTTTTTGCTCAGATTTATTTACGTGCTATAATTTTATAAACTCTTTCTTTATATTGAGATTATAGTGGAGATAGTTTTAAACTTATTCATTAATATATAGTTTCAAGTTCTAAAATTGAACGTTATGAAAAAAATATTGAACGTTATTTTTTTAATTGCTGCCTTATCATCTAATGCACAAAAGACCGATCAGCATTTACAAAATGATATTTTAAACATTATAGAAGGCTTTCATGGGAATGTAGGTGTGTATGTTTACGATATAAAAAAAAACCGAATAGCTGCTATTAGTGCAGATACTATTTATCCAACAGCAAGCATTGTAAAAATTCCCATTCTCATAGGAGTTATGCATAAAATTTACAATGATGAATTGCAATATCACCAGGTTATGACTTATACTGATTCATTATTTTATTCCGAAGGAGAGGACATTCTTGCTTCTTTTAAAAATGGTGAAAAAATTTCTGTCAGTAAGCTTTTAATGCTGATGATGAGCACGAGTGATAATGCGGCAAGCTTATGGCTGCAAGGCTTGAGTGGCAGCGGTACTTTGATCAATACGTATCTTGATAGCCTGGGTTTAAAATACACAAGAGTAAACAGCAGGACACCGGAAAGAAAAAATGATTGGGAGCAATTTGGATGGGGACAAACAACTCCACGTGAAATGGGAACACTAATGAAAATGATCATTGATAAAAAAATAATCAATACAGAAGTAAGCGAGAAAATGTTGCGTTTAATGGGCCGTCAATATTGGGATGAAGAAGCGCTTTCACAAATTCCTCCTGGTGTATTCGTTGCTGATAAAAACGGCGCTGTTGATCAAAGCAGGAATGAAATAATGTTTGTAAACGGGGCACATCCTTATATCTTATCAATCTTTACTAAAAACAACCAGGATCAAAGCTGGGAAGCTAATAATGAAGCGTGGGTGCTTACAAGAAAAGTATCGGCATTTCTCTGGAAACACTTTAATTCCAAATCTAACTGGAAAACAGGAGAGACAATGAAATAAAATGAATTTAAATTCTGATCATCGACTTCTAAATTCAATTCCTGGTTAACAGAACTATTTCGATGATAATTCCAGCATAATATTTGCACCTACGGAAATCTCTTTCAATTTAGAACAGCTAATTCTAAAATTTTATTATGAAAAAATGCATCATTTTTTTAATTACTATTTTTTGTTTTCAATTTTCATTTGCCCAGGATAACGCCCGTAATACAACAGGCTTTGAAGCTTTAAAAGATATTTCCGGCATAACTAATGCAAGGGAAAGTATTAAGTTCAATCAACTAGAAATAAATGATGGAACGACAGAAAATTTGTTGTTAAAGAATTATCTAACTAATTATAAGCTACGACAAATAAATAATAATTCGCCATATACAACCAGCTTATTAAAAGATGGTTTGGCAATCACGGGTGCTGTTGGCGTTACATTGCTGGGCTATACATTAATTGAAAATAAGGAAGACCTTACTGACGCAGAGCTGGCAACTAAAACCAAAGATAAACTTCCATTTTTCGACCGGAGCAGTGCAGGATTTTATTCTGACCAGGCAAACAAGGATAGTTATATTCTTTTTGATGCATCTTATGCGCTACCTTTTATCGCGGCATTGATTGATAAAAATCAACGGGCAAAATTTGGACAGGTTGCTGTCCTATATCTTGAAACCATTGCTATCACAGGCTCTATGTACACTCTTTCTGCTGGCCTGGTTTACAGGAGCCGGCCTTTCGTATATGGTAATAAAGCCCCCTCGATAAAAGAATAGACAAAGGAGGCCAACGGTCTTTCTACGGAGGCCACGTGGCTACTACTGCAGCATCAACTTTTTTTGTTGCTAAAGTTTTCCAGGATTTTAATCCCGGTTCTAAACTCACTCCTTATTTATATGTAGCCTCAGGCGGGTTAACTGCTCTTATGGGATATTTTCGTTATAAGGCCGGTTATCATTTTCTTAGTGACTGCGTTTTATCGGGCTTAATTGGTGCAGCAACCGGAATAGTAATTCCCCAACTTCATAAAAATAGAAACCTTAAAAATATTTCCTTAACTCCTGAAATGTTTGATAATGGCTCAAACGGATTTTCGCTGACATACCGTTTTTAAAAGCCTCTTCTTTTAAAATTGTCATGCCCAAATAAACGGATCATCAGAAGGAATGTGCGTGATCTTAATACCAGGTATTTGAGGCTGAGGCCGATTCACGTGCTATTCAATAAGTGATTGTATCATTATAATTTCAAATTCATAATTGCCATCTATCAAAAAATATGTTTATGGTAAAATCATTCATTCTATTTTCGGTCATAAAATATAAAATGAAAAATATTTCAAGTGTATTGATATTAACTTTCTTCACCTTTTATGTGAATGCTCAAACACTCTATTGGCCAAGAGATATAAAGCAGGCTTATAAAAATCAGACAAGATCAAATGATGGCTGGCCCGGAATAAAATACTGGCAAAATACAGGTACATATAATATTACTGTTACCGCGCTGCCACCCGACAGGAATATTAAGGGAAGTGAACAAATTTCGTATACAAACAACAGCCCCGATACTTTGAATGCCCTGGTATTTAAATTCATTCAAAATATTCATAAGGCGGGTGCACCGAGATTCGGGACTGCATCAAAAGATTACCTGACAGATGGTGTTCATGTAGATGCATTTTCAATAAATGGTGAATCAAAAAAATGGAATGATAATGAATATTCTCCCACTGTTCAATTTACACGCTTATCAAAACCTTTACTGCCGCACGATTCCGTGCGATTAACTTTTGACTGGCATTTTCAAATATCTCTAAAGAGTGGGAGAGAAGGTATGATTGATTCTACTACTTATTACCTGGCTTACTTTTATCCACGTGTCGCAGTGTATGATGATTACAATGGCTGGGATGACCTTGACCACAATGATGCGCTTGAATTTTATAATGACTTTAATAATTATGTGCTCAATGTAAAAGTGCCAAAAAATTACATTGTATGGGCAACTGGCAATTTGAAGAATGCAAGCGATGTATTACAGCCTGCCTTTTTGCAACGGTTCAATGAATCCATGAAAGCGGATCGTAAAATAGAAATTGCTACTTCCACTGATATCTCCGGAAAAAATATTACAAAGCAAAATGACATAAACACATGGACGTTTTCCTATGATAATATATCCGACGTTGCTCTCGGCCTTAGTGATCATTTTGTATGGGATGCTTCCAGCGTAGTTGTTGACGAAAAAACTAACAGAAGAGCAAGTATACAGGCGGCTTACAATGATACTGCAAAAGATTTTCACAATATGGTTGACATCGGGCAAAGCTCATTAAGTTATTTGTCAAAGACATGGCCAGGCGTAGCTTACCCTTTTCCTAAGATGACGGTTTTTCAGGGTTATGCAGGGATGGAATATCCTATGATGGCGAATGATGAAACATACAGTGACAACAATTTTGCACGCTTTGTTGCGGAACATGAGATCTCGCACACCTGGTTTCCTTTTTATATGGGTATAAATGAAACCCGTTACGGATTTATGGATGAAAGCTGGGCTACTACTTTTGAATTATTGTACAACCGGTCTGTTATGTCGAAAGATTCTGCTGATGGATTTTATAAACAGTTTAGAATAAGCGGATGGATACATGATAAAAATGCGGACGAAGATTTGCCTATCATCACACCAGGTGAAAATCTTTCGGGCAGGGCACTCGGCAATAATGAATATGGAAAACCATCCCTGGCTTATCTTGCTGTAAAAGACCTTTTGGGAGATGACATGTTTAGAAAATGCCTGCATGGCTTTATGGATCGCTGGCATGGAAAGCACCCTATACCATGGGATTTTTTCTATACATTCAATAATATCTCCGGACAAAACCTTAACTGGTTCTGGAACTCATGGTTTTTCAGTAATAATTATATTGACCTTGCTGTAAATAAAATTACTAAATCGGGAGATAGTTACCTGGTAGGAGTTGGTAACATTGGTGGCTTTCCCGTTCCAATAGACCTGCAACTAAATTTTGCTGATGGAAGTACACAAATAGTTCATAAATCTCCGGCAAGCTGGGAAGCAAATCAAAAACTGGCAACCATTACCGTTAGTTCCAAAAAACCGTTGCAGTCAGTACAACTTATAACTGATATTTTTATGGATGCTGATGAAGCTAATAATTCATTAAATTATAAATAAGTAACCAATCTTCTTAACCGGGTAAAAAATATTTATTACATTTTAATTGGCGAAAGCTGTAGGCAGGATGGCGAAGGTTAGGATTTAAGTTTCAGAAGTTTTATTAAAGCCAGCCTGCTTTTCTGAAACGAAAATAGATAAATACACAAATTGCAACAGTGAAAAATACTACGACAGGATAACCATAATGCCAATCTAATTCCGGCATAAATTTAAAATTCATTCCATAAAATCCCGCTACCATGGTTGGCACTGCAAGAATAGCAGCCCAGCCGGCAAATTTTTTTGAGGTTTCACTTTGCGAAATGGAAATCAATGAAAAGTTAGCTTCCAGCGCAGTATTAAGCAACTCCCGGGTACCATCAACCATTTCGTTTATTCTTATAGTGTGGTCGTAAATGTCGCGGAAATAAGGTTGTGTTTCTTCAGAGATCAGTTTAACATCAAACCTCATAAGGCGGTTGCAAATATCAATGAAGGGCGACACGGTGTGTTTAAGATCAAGCAATTGCCTTTTAAGCTGGTAGATATCTTCTGTTGTTTCTCTTGTAGGTTTTTCCCTGAAAACTTTTTCTTCAATACGCTGTAGTTCCTCTTCCAGCGTTTCTATTACCGGGAAATATTGATCAACTATTGAATCCATTACAGCGTATAATGCAAACCCTTGGCCTTTCCTGAGCAGGTGCGGCATGCTTTCGCAGCGGCTTCTTACATCTGCATAAGAGATAGACGAACCGTGCCTCACTGTAACTAAAAAATTGCTGCCAACAAAGAAATGAGTTTCACCAAAATCAATTTTATAATTATCGGGATTCATTTGTGCCGTGCGTAAAACAATAAATATAGTATCGCCATAATTTTCGAGCTTCGGCCGCTGGTGCGCACTGTGAGCATCTTCAATAGCAAGATCATGAAAATGAAATTCTTTTTGAAACTGCTCAAGCGTTTCCTCACCTGGCTCATGCAAACCCACCCAAATAAATTGGTCAGGATTTTTTAACGCTTCACTTATCTGGTCTATTTCAATGTTAGCTACCCTTCGGCCATCGAGATAGGTAGCACAATTAATAATTTCATTCATATTAAAAAAATTAATTGAATTATACAAGCCTCTGAGATCTACTGAAATGCATGAGTAATATAGAAATATTTACCGAAATATTTGTTTATGGCTATTAATATTTTAATGTGCTGCAACTTCTTTTTATTTTCCATTGCATGGTCATTTACGCAAAGTTTTTGATATGCTCATTGTTAATGATCCTTAAATTAAGACTTAACTTGCTTGCATAAAATCATTAGCTTTTTGCACCAGGTATGGAAACAGAAATTTTAGCCAGGATTCAATTTGCATTTACAATTGGCTTTCATTATATCTACCCACCTTGAGCATCGGCCCCGGGCTAATAGCAGCATTGCTCGCAATGGTTGCACTGGCGTATTTCCATATCTTCTATATGCAACAAATAACGCAAAAAACAGCATCACCATTGAGAATGGAGGATCATTCGCAAAGACCTTGAAAACCCTGTTGATCATAGCATTAATTGGCACACCATTAATAGGAATTTATACCACTTTTGTGTTCTGGACATTTAAAGGGAAAGTGAAACTGAATGAAATGAGCTTATAAGCGAGCAATGAAAAATTAAGAATGAAGAATGAAAGAGATACAAATTGAGCCTAACCAATTTTTAACTATCAATTTTTAATTCTTAATTGCTCTTACACTCTTATATAAATCTTTCTCTTATCCATCCAATAACCCACACTCCAGCAAAGCAGCATATAAGCAATGGCAAAAAGCAAAGACCCAAAATATTCTCCTGCGTAAATAAATATATTGTTATATAGCCAACTAAATAAATTATACTTGGGTGAAACGGGTATCATATAAAGCACGGTTACGAGTAATTCAGATAATAAATAAATTGACAAAGGATTTTTTCCAAAGACCTGGAAGAATTTTGTCCATGAAATTTTTTGCGCAATTTGTGTGATGTAAGTAAGCGTTGCTAAAATGATGCAATCTAACGCGACAGTATAAACGACGAAACTACTTGTCCATAATTTCTTATTTATTGGAAATAATAAATCCCAGAAATAACCACAAACTAATAATCCAAAACCCGCAAGCAATAACTTAGTCAATCCTTCATAAGTATTTCCTTTTTGCTGTATCCATTTACCTACAACGAATCCTCCCACAACATTGCCAATAGCAGGCAAGGTGCTCAGCCAGCCTTCAGGGTCAAATGCCACGCCTTCACCATGATACATGTGTGCCTCACCCATAAGCCACTTATCTAATTTTATTCCGGCATTCCCTTCAAGGCTCAGAGGGCTGTAGGCATCTCCGAACTGGTAAAGGATTATCCAGTATAAAAATAAAAGTGCAACACTTATAATGATCGTCGCCCTTGTTTTTAAAAAATAAAGCATAAGAGATGCAATTCCATAGCATAATGCAATTCTTTGCAAGACACCCAGAATTCTTGTTTCACTAACCGGAAAAGAAATGATGTTGTGATTTTTATCCAGCCTGAAGAAAGGAAACCAATACATGAGGTAACCCAATAAAAAAATAAGCGCTGTACGTTTCAGAATTCTCCATACTACCTGCGATTGTAGATGCGATTCCCATTTATGTGTTCCAAAGCTCATTGCATTTCCTACTGCAAATAAAAAGGAAGGGAATACAAGATCGGTAGGGGTAAAACCATGCCAGTGCGCATGTTGCAAAGGAGAAAAAGAAGTAAGGCCGTTTCCCGGTGTGTTCACAATGATCATAAAGCAAATCGTCATGCCCCGAAATACATCGAGCGAAAGATTACGTTGTTGCAAAGTGGAATTTTTTATAAGATGATAGACGAGACATCAGCAATCAATAATTGGAATTTAAATATACATCGTTATTCAATTCACTTACTTCTTTATTAAAATTAATATTACTGCTTAATGTTGTGAAAATAATTTCATCGTTATTTATTTTCTTTAATGGCTTCATAAATCAGGGATTGGCAATGATAGTAGAAAGTAAATATTTAAACCTGCTTCTTACATTTTATTCTTCATATTACTAATGCTTGCATAGTTTTACTATTTATTTTATGAAAGGAAAGAATAAGTTTTTTATAATATTAATACTTGGGCTACTGTCAGCAATTGGGCCATTTTCAATTGACATGTACCTCCCCGGGTTTCCGGCAATTGCTTTAAGCCTACATACGACTACTGCGTATGTTTCCCTTTCATTGTCGAGTTTTTTTATTGGGATATCCATTGGCCAATTGCTTTATGGGCCATTGCTGGACAGGTTTGGACGAAAAAGCCCTCTTTATTTTGGATTAACCTTATACGTGCTTGCTTCTATAGGTTGTGCACTATGCACCTCCGCTGATGCACTTATTGCAATAAGGTTATTACAGGCATTGGGAGGCTGTGCCGGAATGGTGGCAGCCAGGGCAATGGTTCGTGATATATTCCCCGTAAAAGAAAATGCGAAAATATTTTCTTTGCTTATGCTTGTTGTCGCTGTATCACCTATTATTGCGCCAACTACCGGTGGGTATGTTACTGCAATGTTTGGGTGGCAATCAATTTTTATTATTCTCGCTTCTATAGGCTTAATTACTTTGATGTCAGTATATTTTGCATTGCCCGAAAGCAGGACGGCTGATGTTTCTGTGTCACTGTTACCGAAGCCAATAATTAAAAATTTTTTAGAAATAATTAAGATCCCGCAGTTTTATACCTATGCTTTTACAGGTTCCATCGCAGCAGCGGGATTGTATGCTTATATCGCGGGATCTCCTCATGTATTTATGGAATTGTATCACGTAACAGGTAAGCAATACGGTTGGATATTTGCCATAATTGCCGGAGGCCTTATTACCTCCAGCCAGATTAATACACTTATGTTGAAAAAATACACAAGCGAACAGATCATTCGTGTTGCTTTACTTTGCCAGAGCATTGCAGGCATTACATTATTTATTGGGAGCATATTTCACTTTGTCGGGTTATTCTCAAGTATCTTTCTCATATTTATTTTTCTAAGTTGCCAGGGCTTCACATTTCCAAATTCCTCAGCGCTTTCAATGGCGCCTTTTACTACAAACGCCGGAAGAGCTTCAGCCCTCATGGGTGCTATACAATTGGGCATCGGGGCTTTTACATCTGCCCTCGTAAGTTTCTTGCATAATGAAACTGCATTTCCAATGACGGGAGTTATGGCTGCCTGTGCGGTATTGAGCTTTTTGGTATTAATGGCCGGTAATAGAGTGATTTTCAAAACCTCCGTTGATATTGTCCAGGAAAAAAGTGCAGACATGGTTATTACTTCTTAATGTTATATTTATTTTTTCTAAAAATCGTTTATCGAGGAAACTATTGCGCTAAGCAATGCCGGGTGAAACTATAAAAATATACGTTGACCTAAATTAATTTATAAGAGTAAAACATTACATTACTTGGGGAATTATTCTTTCAACTAAGACTTGTTTTACACAATTTTGATTTAATAAGAATCCAATTTCAAAATATTAGCACATGGAGGGGACACTATTATTTACGTCAAGTGACAAAGGAAGATAAACGGTCAAACTTATTTAGCTAATGGGAACTTTGTTTGAAATTTTACCGGTAATAATTGAATCTGATAAGATATAACTTAACAAAATATTGCAAATAATGCATGTGGTTTAATTATTGCTACAAAAATTGTATGAAACGTATCTTAGTAGTAGATGATGATAAGGATATCCTTAATATCCTTAAGCTGATGCTGCAAATGAATGGATTTGAAGTAATGGTGACACCCAATGGTGACGAAGCATTGTCTAAATCCCTCTCCTATTCTCCCCAACTTGTGTTGCTTGATGTTTTTCTTTCTGGAAGTGATGGCAGGGACATTTGCAATATTCTGAAACAAAACCCTCTTACAAAAAATATTCCCGTAGTTATTTTTTCTGCGCACTCAAATCTCCCGGATGTTTTAAAAGTTTGCAAAGCAGATGATTTTATTTCCAAACCCTTTGATATTAATGAACTTGTTCAGAAAATAAACTATCACCTTGAATTGCAGGATTAACCATTTTTGCCTATCACTACTGCTTACATTTTTATAATTCTCATAAATTCAAATCAATTTTTCCTGGTTCTTATTTCTGAAATTTTTGCTCAATTGTGAATGTAGAAATTTTTATTTCCAAACCTAACGCGATTAATGATGCGTTTATAAATACTAACTTCAACCTTGTCTTTTTTAATCCAGCTTATAAATAAATAATAAAAAATTTTAGATTTAAGTTGTAATCTTTCAACATAAATTATGAAAAGAATAGCCGTAGATATGGATGGTGTATTAGCTGATGTTTATAGCCAGTTTTTAAAACTGCATGCTGAAGAATATGGTCAACAGCTAACAATGGAAGATGTAGAAGGAATACCTGAGCGTGAAGCGATTCCGGGAATTTTAAAATACGTGAATTCTGAAGGTTTCTTTCGCAATGCGCCTCTCATCCCGGACTGCCAAAAATATATGAGCCTCATCAATGAAAAATACAAATTGTACATAGTGTCTGCAGCGATGGAATTCCCGCTCAGTCTTACTGAAAAACAGTTATGGTTAAATGAATTTTTTCCTTTTATCACATGGCAGCAAATTGTCTTTTGTGGCTCAAAAGAAATTATCAACGCTGATATTATGATTGATGATCATTTTAAAAATCTTGATTATTTTACAGGAGATACGCTATTATTTACACAACCTCATAATAAATTATCTGACCCCGGCAAACATAAGCGGGTGAATACCTGGGATGAAATCGGGCAGATTTTATTGACCTGAGGGTAAATTTATGCAGCCTGCCTGTATAATTTTATTAACTACCACTTAAAATAAAAGCTCTCCATCTTAATAATTTTTCCTGCAATTTCATCTTTGTTTTTCTTATGGATTATCACACTTTTTAAATCTTATTTTTTAAAAACTTTAAATGATGAAGTTGATAAAAAGAATGTGCTTTTTTTTATTACTTTCTTTTGCCTTTTTAATAAAAGCGGGAGCGCAGGTTAATGGCTGCATTTTAAAAGATACTTTATTTAATATTGATTTTGGTTCTGCTAATAAACTCCAGGAATTTGATTTTAAGTCATTATATTTTTATCGGCGTGACTTTAGTTTCTGCCCTCCTACTGATGGTTATTTTTCCTACGCCTCATACACCAGCAATTGCTTTAATAGGGATTGGATAACATTGGATGAAGATCATACACAAAATGATAATAATGGTAAAATGATGTTAGTAAATGCAGCAGCAACGCCCTCTGTCTTTTTTAATTTAAATTTATCCGGCTTCCGCGACCAGACTATATACAAGTTTCAAATATGGTTGCTAAACCTGTGCAGGCCTAACGGTGGATGTCCAACTTTGCCACCAAGTTTAAGAATCACTTTAGAAGACATACATGGAAAAATTGTTTCCGATTTCAAGACGGGACTGTTACCCCAAATTGAAGATGCGCATTGGAGAAAATACATCGGTTATTTCACGACTCCTTTCGATGCCAAAAACCTTTTTTTAAAAATGTATGACCTTACCTCCGGTGATTGCGGTAATGATTTTGCAGTTGACGATATTACAATTCAGCAATGCTATAAACCTGAACCCGTACTTGCAATGACACCTAAAAAAGAAAGCAAAATACTGGTTATTAAAAAACCGATAAAAAAAGAAATTCCTGAAAGTAAGCCTGTACAGAAACAGACTACGAAGCTCACTAAATTACCGGTAACGGGTAGTACAACCATATCAGAACCTGAAATAAAACCAATACCTCTCAACATTACTTTACCTGAGCCGATTCGTACAAGAGAGAACCTGATTGTAAGAAAGATCGAAGCTCCACAGGGACAGATACTAATAGAATTATATGACAATGGTGAAATTGATGGAGATACAGTGAGTATATATCACAATAATCAACTGGTGATTTCTAAAGCAGGCCTCTCTGAAAAGCCCATTACCTTCCACATAGATGTAGATGGCGTACATAACCATCATGAGCTTATAATGGTAGCCGAAAATCTCGGATCAATTCCGCCTAATACTTCTCTTATGATCCTAACAACAAAGGATAAACGTTACGAAATATTTATTTCTTCATCTGAACAAAAAAATGCCAAGCTGGTAATCGATTTAAAAAAGTAATTTCTCTCTTTATTATCAAGATATCGCGAATCAAAAAGTTATTGCATTTAACCAGATCAAATTTTTATAAGAGCATTTAATAATTGACACAATCATGCACCCGATATTCCCGGAAATCACTACTCAAAGATTTTGTCTCAGGAAAATATTGTCAACTGATCAGCAACAAATTTTTGAAGGGCTGTCTGGTGAAGATGTAATAAAATATTATGGTATATCCTACAATACATTTGAAGAAACGGGGCGACAAATGGAATGGTATGAAAATTTAATTAGAAGCGGTACCGGGATATGGTGGGGCATTAGCTTTGGTAGCACAACAGAATTAATTGGAGCATGCGGTTTCAATAATATTTCGATAGAACACAGCAAAACGGAAATGGGATATTGGCTTCTCCCTGCAAATTGGAAAATGGGTATTATGTTTGAAGTGATACCTGCAATTATCGATTATGCTTTTAATGTTTTAAAACTTCACAGGATAGAAGCGTCTGTTGAGATTGGTAATATTGCCAGTAAAAAACTACTGATCAAATTAGGATTTCAATATGAAGGGACATTAAAAGAATGTGAGCTAAAAAACGGAAAATTTATCGGCCTTGAATATTATGCACTACTTAGTCGTTAAATGTTAAAATCATTTATTGGATGAATGAACTCCTTCTTCCTTGCGTATGTCCTCACCCAACATTCTTTAATCATAATTTATTCATGAAGTGCGTAAGAATTTTAAATCCATTTTCTTTTATTTCGTAAAATTTGGCAGATGAAAATCTGTATTATTCTAAGATAATATCAATCAAGCAATGGCCGGTGAGGACACCGGCCAGGAGGATGGGGTTTTTATTTTTCTAAGTGAATTTGAAAACCTATTGATGTCTGAAAGCCTTTTTTATTACTTCTTAGTGCTCCTGGTGAATTTTCTACTGTAATTAGTCTTTGTGAATATCCCAATAAAATTTCCAAGCCAATAGATGAATTAAAAAAAACTTCAGTCCCACCCATTATAGAGAAAATATTAAATTTTCCTTTGTCTTTATTTCCTCCTCCATTTCTATTGATTCCAAATTGGTAGCCTACATCTGTGAGAATATTAAATTGCTTTTCTGGAGCTAAAAAGTAGTATCTTAAAAAGGGACCTACAGCTATTTTAATATTATCCATCGACCCACCTCCTGAACTCTCTCCCTTAGATGAGGAAAAATTGGGTCTTATTCCTCCAGCAAATTTGTCAGCAAAAAAATATCCTACAGATGCAGAGAGGTCAATGTTTGTATATTTTGTAGTAACATTAATAGAAGGAGCAGTATAGTCTTCATTATAAGAATACAAACTGCCACTTCCACCAACTAACCAGGTGTTTTTTGAAAGTTGTCCAAACGCTGAAATTGAAACAGTGCTAATAATACAAGCAATAAAAAAGGATTTCATAATATTTTTTTAGTGTTTTTAAAATATATGCTTATCCCGAGCCGTGTCTCGGCTCCGAGCCCTAAGCGTGGCTGGACACGGCGGCTTAAATCAATCACATATCGAATACACTCCTTGCTCTCCCTCTATATAATACTTCGCTGAACTATGGTTATAATCTACAGGACTACCAGCTAAATTCCATACGCTGCTACATGGATTGTTATGAATATAAGACAGCTTTTCCAAAAAGAAATGTTGATTGGTTATTTCTTTGCAATCAAACGATCGTTCAAATACCTGGTGTTGCTTACCCCTGTCTTTATCGGAACTTGTTACTCGTTCTTTCAATTGTAAAAGCAACCTGGATTCATTTTGGTGCTGTAACCTTTTTACTATCTCATAAGCTATAAATCTTTTTCCATTACTTACTATGATGTTGATACTTTTTTCCGCAGCTCCAAAATCAATTAATACATGTAAATGGTTAGGCATAATAACATAGCCTTTTATATAGTGCCCTTTGTTTTTTAGATAATCAAACCATTTATATACTGTATCATAACTGTTTGTTATTTCAAATAACGGTAGCCAGTGTTGACAAGTAAAAGTTATAAAGTAAATTCCTTCGGCTTGTTCTATTGAAGTTTTTACAGCCATATAACTAAAGTAAGATAATCTCTATAAAATGGCCGCCGTGTCCAGCCGCGCCTATTGCTCGGAGTTGAGACACGGCTCGGGATAAGCATTGCCCACATCATAACAAACGTTCCAACAAAACCTGAAACACAGTTGCCAATTAAAGAAGCGTAAAAAGATTTTTTCCACGAGAACTTTAGAAAGTATTTAATGACAAAAAGCTCAATGATAATTGTTCCAATAACTAAAAACCAAAACTTCCAGAAAGTCGCACTTACATAAAGTGCAGGCCAAACCATGTCAAGCAAAACAATTTTCATTTTATGTTATATTTCTGAAAGAAGATTTCAAGTTATCAAGTCTCACGATAGGTTGCAGCTTACG
>DASYOM010000210.1:0-15491 GCA_036007765.1 Chitinophagaceae bacterium
TCTTTTGCCTGTTGCAACATCCAGGTATATCCTTTTTGCTTATTCCAGTCATAAGTGCCTTTAGGCGATAAGAAACATTCTACCCGATGAGCCGGATCTCTTATTCCACTACTATCACCTTGCTCTGTGGTGCCTGCACCAATATTGAAACGGAAGGCAGAAAGGCCTATTCCTTTAGGCTGGCCATTCTTATAAAAGCCTCTGCTAAAAAGAAATTCCGCAATTCTGCGCTTTTTATCTTCCGGCCAGTTAGCGCCTATTTCTTCAGAAAACCAGCAGCCAGATGATCCTATATTTTTTATTTGTTGAACTGTATGATTGAGTTGTATAGTAAATACAAGTTTGTTTTGATCCTGGCAAAAAGCAGGAATTGAAAATGCAGTAATACAGAAAAAAGTTAATAAACATTTCATCTCACCTTTTTAAATAATATTTCTCTTAGATTAAATACTTCCAAACGCTTATTTTATTTCAGTGTTTTCAGCAGTCCTGTATCTCTGATGAATTTCCTAATAATTGTAAAGCTTCCCGTTCAACCACCATGCACCTTTATATCTCCGAAATAAGCAAACTGGCGTTACTATTTTATATTTCCAAAAGATACATTTTCCGAAATCCGGTTGTCATCCAAAAATTGGATGGTAGTGGCGGGGCCAAGATTGTAGGGCTCAGTCCATGAACTCAATGCCCACACAATTTTCTTTTCCGGGGTAACTTCTATAAACTGTACCGGCAAATGATTATTATCAATTTTTCCAGACCATTGATTAAACCAATCATTGATAACAATATTGCCATTGGGCCTTTTGACAGCAAGCTGAGACGATGCCATTGTATAATCCGAAATTTCTTTCATGGCATACATCCATGTTGTATCGCCGTTTGGGTCAATCTCAATAACCCCGCCTTTTCCACACGTAAGAATATTGCCATTGGCCAATGGTTCTGCGCCCCACACACCTGGAACATTAATGGAAGAAAGTTCTTTTCCGTTAATATCGTATTCGCATACTTTGCCCATATCCATGTGGGTAACCAGCAACGTGCCTTTATTAGTAAGCCTTGCATGACGAAATTGACCATGTACACTTTTAGGATTACCGGTTGGGATAATAAATTCCTTTACTGTTTTACCCGTAATAATATTTACCACAACAACCCGGGCTGTATCACCATTCTCTACAAAAACAACATACTTTTTTCCAATGGGTTGTGCAGTATGAACTTCATGCCAAACAGGAATATCATAATGCCACAAAACTTTTTTATCCGCATTAATTAAGGTAATTCCATACTGGTGGGCAAAAAGAATATTTCCATTCGTCATTAATACAGCATCACTTATTTCTCCCTTTGTTACCGTGTCTTTGTATGACCATGCTATCTGTCCATTTCGAACAATGTACATGTTCTCGGCTTTGCCCTCACCGGCATAAAAAAAATCATACTGCTTCAAGCCTTTACCAGGAAGTACTTTCGGAGCAAGTTGTTTCTGCCCACCAGGAGTTATTGTTTGGGGGAAACCATTAAATCCTCTTACAAATAAAATTGATATTAAGAATAGAGATTTCATAAAATAATACTTTATCATTTGGTTTTTATTTTAATTCGGGAAGCCTTTCTTCATATTTTTTTTAGTTGTCATAGGGCACCCTAACGTACATGCCTACCAGCATAAGCCGGGAACCTACTTTTTAAATGCAGTTTACTGATTACATATTTATGGAAACCTTTTTATCTGAAATCAAAATATAAAGTACCTGTTAATGGAACACTTCCATCTCTCAAATTTTTTTGACTTTGCGGGCCCATTACTTCTGCCTTTTGAAATTTTGTTCCTATCGCTGAAATGCCATGCATAAAGCCAATATTGCCTTCGGGAAACGGAGGGCTTGTATTGTCATTGCCTGCGGCTTTAGGCTTTTGTGGTTGTAGCATTTCAAGATAGATGCCAGGCTGATCCGTGTACACAATAAAATCATTTTCCTTATTCTGCAACTTCACCCAATATAACTCTGAATGCCATCCTTTAAATTCAGGGTAGATCCAACTTTCGCCAGTAACTGTATTGTTGTAAGCTTTCTCCCAAACACCAAATTGTTGCCCTTTTAAACGGTTCTTCCAAACATGATACGGGCCTCTTCCCATCCAATTCATGCCATTAATTTTTTCTTCAGGATAGTTGAAGGTGATACCCATAAAATCAGCCGAATCTTTTGTGAGGTAACTGTATTCCAGCTTTGGAAACCTGCCTTTATGAAATGTCCATTTTACTTTAAGGCTATCACCTTTGTAAGATGACTCAACAATATATTCATCGCCCTGTTCGTAACTTTTAAAATCTTTTAGTGATTGAATGCTTCCCGCCAACGCCGGGCCGCCATTTAAAGAAATATCTTTTTTACCATTAAATACTTTTTTAAGAAAGCCTGTTGTTTTATCGAAATGATAAGTGATACCATCCCATGTTAAAGCTAAAGATTGAGAATCTTCTTTTATGTCTTCTTTAGAATTTGTAAACAAGGAAGAAACTGAAGTTGCAAAATCCTCAGGTATGTGCATTGCCCAACTCCATGTACAAATAGTATCGCCTTTTGCAGAAAAAGCTGTAAGATAAAAAGCGTCCGCTTTAATATTTGGAGAGAATGGAATTGTCAATATTCCTTTTTCACCGGGGGATAAGGCTGCTAATTTCGCAATTCCCTTTTGCATAACTTTTGACTCAATGGTTTTTTCAGATGCACCTGGAAATGTTACGAGCTTCCATTCAAACTTTACTGTATTAAGATTGGTATAGAGATAACGGTTTTCAACTTCAATCTTTCCATTAAAGGTTTTCTCAATATCTTTTGTTTCAATGTATACAGGGCTCCACAATTCTTTGATGGTATAATAGCTTCCTTCCCTTTCACGGTGAGGGCCTACGATACCGTCGGGTGCTGAGTTCCCGGCTACATCAATACTGTCGTGCCAGTCCGCACGAACTATGCCTTCATCATGCAGGCTCCATAAAAATCCCCCGGCAGCATGCGGATGTCTCATCATCTCATTCCAGAAATCTTCGAGCGCTGCACCATGTCCGCCATCAAATAATCCATGCATAAATTCTGTTGGAAAAAAAACTTCTTTGCCATTAGCCACTTCGTTTTGAATATATTTAAAATCGGGATAGTGCTTGGTATTGGTGCCATTAAATCTTTCCCATGGATGAATTACATGTCGCTTTTGCGGATCGTATAAATCATAGTCTTTATCAACTTCACGGTTCCAGCCGCCTTCGTTTCCATTGTCCCAAATTACAATTGACGGGTGGTTTACATCACGAACCACTAATTCTTTCACCAGTCTCCTTGCAGTAATTGTATCATAAGATTTTTGCCATCCGGTAAGTTCATCCAATACAAATAAGCCGAGGCTATCACACAGATCTAAAAATTCTTTATCAGGTGGATAGTGGCTCATACGAACGGCATTCATGTTCATGCCTTTCATTGCTGCAATATCCATCATGTGAACGCTGCGGCTTAATGTTCTTCCCGTTTCCGGCCATTCGCTGTGTCGGCAAACACCTTTAAAAATTACTTTTTTTCCGTTTACATAAAAGCCGTCCTGCTCCCGCAATTCTGCTGTGCGAAAACCAAAGCGCTGTTTGATTGTATGAATAGTTTTTGTTCCTTCTTTAATAGAAACAATTACGTTATAAAGGTTAGGTTGCTCCGGATTCCATAATTTAATGTTGGTGAAATGATGATGCAGCATACTATCGCCAACCTGTAAACGAAAAGGTTGTTCAACGGGTTTGCCTTTTAAATCTACGACCTGAGCTTCGATGATTTGTTTTCCTGATGCATTGTTAAATACCTGCATATTGAAATCACCATTTGCCTTTGCATCAATAGCAACTCTTTCAATAAATGTAGATGGAACAATTTCTAAATAAACAGGACGAAAGATGCCGCCAAACAACCAAAAATCAACTATCCTTTCTGCACGGTTAATTGAATTATTGGTTGACATCTTACTAACGGTTACTTCAAGCAAATTGTATTTATCAAATTGCACCATGCTAGTAATATCATATTTAAATTGATAGAAAGCGCCCTGGTGGATTGGCCCTGCTGACTTACCATTTATCTTAACTTTGGTATCCGTCATTGATGCATCAAAAACAATAAATATTTTTTTGTCTTTTTCTTTTGAAGATACTTTGAAATTGTATTTATATAATCCCTGTTCATCAGGATTCATCGTATCCTTATAATAGTTGTAAGATCCAAAACCCTGCATCTCCCAACAGGATGGAACCGGGATGGTTGACCATTTCCCACTGTTGCGGCCTTGAGTACACATGAAGTTCCATTGAACTGTATGATCTTTGTCAGTGCCGGATAAATATTGAATAATGGTTTGCTGGGCAGTTGTGCGAAAGGCGAATAACAACATCAGGCATAGAAAATAAATTACTTTTTTATTTTGGCAAGTGTCCTGTATATAAGCATTAAATCGTTTCATTCTTTATTATTGAATTGGATAAATTCTCGCGGCCCATCCTCCCCCGGGGCCAGGTGAATATCCATTTTTCACCGGGAGTAATTTTTTTTATTTCCTTTTATAATCTGTTGCATTTCTTTCCGCGTTTATACCATCTTTAAATATCTCCGCTTCATAATTTCCTTTACCCAGCAAAGAAAAATCTTTAATGCAAGCTGGTTCTACACCTCCGGAATAATATCTTTTATGTAATCAATTGATTTTATTGTTGTATTTACTTTTTCATTTTTTGCGGAAGTGATAACGGCTTTATTCCCCAGCGCTTCACCGGATTGTGGTTGCATTGATATTGCTGAAGGAGCAATTGTCACCGCCGAATTGTTGGTAACAGACCATTGCAGTTTTCTCCCGCTTCAATTTTAAGAACGGTTTTCCCATCAGGAGAAGACAACTGGTAACTTTTATTTTTTTGTGCAAATGTTACTGATGTTCCGAGTAACAATACTATCATGAAAATATTGAGACGTAAAAATTTCATAAATTGATTTTGATTTTTATAAAAGATAATTACAAGCTTTTGATATCAAGCCACCCCGTTAAGATTGAAACGGATCAACTGCTGCGTAATTTAAAAGGAAATTTTGAAACGCCTTTTAAAATATCCTCCACATTTGTTGAGTCTGACAAATAAAGTTCACAGTCCACTATTTTATTTTCCGGTGGCAGCAAACTGAATCGCTCTTTCAAGCACTTCGTCTTTGCCTTCTATAATTCCTTTAATTGTTGGCGAAATTTTTACATCCGGCACAATGCCTATCCCTTGGGTTGGCCTGCCATCTGGGTAATGTATTCCATGACCTGAAAAAGCTGTTTGAATTCCGCCCGGGATACTTATGCCGGTTACGTCTCCATCCGCGCCTGCTGTCTGGCTGCCTATGATAGTTGTATTCTTATGAGCCGCCTGTATTACCATGCAGCTATATTCCGCCTGGCTTTGTGTTGTTTCATTTACAAGAATGATGATTCTTCCATTGTAAATAAATTTAGGCGTAACAGGTATTTCCCAAACTGAATATTGAATAGTTGTGGTGTTGGGGTCCGGCGAATCCGCAATCATTGTACTGCCCTTTGCGCCGGTTACCGCTTTATCAGAAAGGTAATTAATAAACGTCCACACCGTGCCTCTCGGATAGCTGCGGTTATCAATAATTATTGTTTTCAAATTTCTAAAGTCGTTCATCATAGAATCTAATTGCGGTACTTCTATTTTTCCGAAATCAACATAGCCGGTATTGTTATTTAATTTTGTCCAAGGACGGCCTTGTCCCGGCAAGCCGGTGTCATCGCCATAAGCATATTTTCCGCAAGTTCTTTTGCGGTCCAAAGTTTTTATAATTCCATTATGCAAATAAGTAATTTTTACGCTACTGCTGTCTGGCCCTGCAAGTACATTTGCTGTTACACTGCGTTGAAGCGCGGCATCATTTGATGCTCCTATATACTGCCCGATTTGCTTTCTCAATCCATTTATGCTAACATCATCTACTTTTAATATTTCGTCGCCCGTAGAGATTACATCTTTCAAAGAATTATTAAATGTCTTATAAACAATCGTTTTATTTTGCACATACTTTAATTGGATTTCAGGAATATTGCGATACTGTTTTTGCCATACCTTACTTCCAAGCCAGCCGTGCCCATCGTGTATTTCAGTAATAAGCTTTGCAACGGCAAGTGTATATTCCATGGAATCTTTAGCCGCTAATATTTTTGGTACATATTCATACAAAACACTGTCCCAGTTTTTTACAATCCTGTCTTTATTCGGGCAGAAATAATTGATAGCGCTCCAATACCGCATTAACCCCAAAAGGCGCAATGGAGCAGAAGGATAGGTAGTGCTGTCATAAGCTTCAACTTTATTTTGATTGAAATTATTTTTTGATGTTTGAGGGCATGACATTTTAATTTCTCTACCGGCCTTCAATAAATTTATAGAAGCCAGCAAAAGAGAATCTTCAGTGTGAGCACCGGAACTATATACAACCGCATCCGGCGTAAAAGTCTTGCAACCATTGTCATAAATAATTTCAGAAGTAGTAATGTTCACCTTCATTCCGTCAGCAACTTCTATAGAATAAGTCGAAGCAGGCTCAAAGCCAGGCAGGCTATCTTCAGCCACCACTTTTACTAAACCTTCCATTTGAACGGCAGCAATAGCATTGCTTAAATTTTTATTGAAACGGTTTATCAAAAGACAAACAGGTTTATGTATCGAATTAGGTTTCTTAGTTATCACAGTTGGATTTACACTCACCCATCCCTGGTAATAAAATGAAGACATATCAAACGTTTGGGATTCATGCCCATAATGAATACGCGACCTTGAAGAGGGATAGTTTATATCATGATCAATGATAAAACCAACGAGGGCTTTTACGAATTTCGCTTCATAAAAATCGCTGTATTCATCATTGTTCTTATTTTTTCTTAAATCTATGATCACACCCCGTGCATTTTTCAAAGTATCCCTTAAATGCAATGACGTTTCATTAGTGCCGAAGCCATTGTTGTTTTCGCTCATAAAAGTTTCATCAAAATGAAGCAGGGCAATGCTATCAGGGAGCCACGTTAATAGCGAACGTTCCGGTAGTTGAACACTGTCGGTTATATTGCTGCCCGTATCTACAATTACCGTGTAGGGATCGTGCGGTTTAGCAAACATTTGTTGCAAAGCTTTTTTAAAATTTGCTGCAGAAGGGTCTTTAAGGAGGCCTTTTATATTTTCCGTAAATAAACTGTCCGCATTTATTTTATTATAAGCCATTTCGGGATGAAATAGGTTCACCACACTCCAAACTTTTCCATAATCTCCGATGCGGTGAATAGCAGCCTTATCAAGGTTTTGCCCGTAGCCGTACGATGCAGAAATAATGATACCAATAATAAATAACAACTTTCTCATCATGACCATTTACATTTTTGGTAAAAGTAAAAAATTCAAATTTACATTCTTTGGTGATTCGTAATCGACAAAAAGTAAAAGCGCAATTTAATTTTTTATCAATGCGAAATGGACTGGTCAAATTAAAAACTCCTGTCCGGTATTAACAACGCCAAAATCTAACTCGCTTAAAAATTTATCCGCTATCGCGATATGCTGCTGTTGCTTCCCCGCATGCATTCTATCAAAGGTCTTAACAAGTATGCCTATTCTCGGATTTTGTTCAAAAAAATCGCGGTGCACATGCATGAACCTCCAGAATAATCCATCCCATATTTGCTGCCATGGCCCTTTTTTATAATCACTCATTTTCAAAATATAATTGCTGCCGCTTATATATGGTTTTGTTGACATCAATCCACCATCGGCAAACTGGCTCATGCCATATACATTCGGCACCATCACCCAATCGTAAGCATCAATAAATAATTCCATAAACCATCGGTATACTTCATCGGGGTCAAACTCACATAATAACATAAAGTTCCCAAGCACCATCAGCCGCTCAATATGGTGGCACCAGCCGGTTTGTAATACTTTTTTTATAGTACAATCAACAGGATCAATATCGGTGGTGCCGTCATAAAAAGAAGCAGGAATTTTTCGTGTAAAGCCCCAATAGTTTTTAGTTCTTTCTTCAGTTCCTTTTGATTCATAAACACCACGCATAAATTCACGCCATCCAATTAACTGGCGTATGAATCCTTCGGTTGAGTTATTAGGAATTTGTTGTTCAGTTGCATAGCGTATCGTTGTATCAACTATTTCTTTTGGTGTTATTAAACCTACATTCAACATTGGGGTAAGCTTGCTATGATGAAGTATTTTTTTATCACTAACGATCGCATCTTCATAAGGCCCGAATTCATCAAAGCGATATTGAAGAAAATCATTAAACCATTTTCTGGCTGAGGAAAAGTCAAACGGTTGCAAAGGATGCTCCGTGAGTTGCCCCAGGTTATCGCTAAAGTTTTTTTCTACGTAAGTTTTTGCTTCCTCGTAAAAATGATTTGTTTCCGGATACTCTATTTGTGGTGGCTGTTTGTTAGCCGGATATTTTTTTCGGTTTTCATGATCATAGCTCCATTTCCCGCCGACAGGATTATTTTTAAGGTCAAGTAATATGCCGCGTTTCTTTCTTTGTGAAATATAAAAGTCTGTCTGAAAAAATTTCTTTTTTCCCACAGTAAAATATTCTGCTATTTCTCTTGTGCTGTTCAGGAATAAGTTGTTCTCATATTGAATAAGTTTGATATCGGCTTTGGCGGCTGAAGAAACGATTCTTTTTTCGAGCCAATTATCAGTTGGGTCAATGTAATGAATGGCTTCTATATTTTGCTTACGCAGATAAGGTATAAGGTTTCGAATGTCTGATAAAGGTTCATTGGAATCTATATAATGTGCTTCAATACCTTTTGATGTGAGATGGCTTTCATAGAACTTCATGCCGGCACGATGAAAGGCAATTTTCTGTTTATGAAAATTGTATTGCTTAAAAAACAAATACTCTTCCACCATGTAAACAGGAAAGCCATTTTCAGCAACAGGGCTGTTTTCAAAAAGTTGGTGTGGAAATATTAGGTTGGCTGATTTCATGTGTTTTATTTTTTAGTGTGCCCTTCACCCCTGGCGAAGACGAGCAAGAGCTTTGTGGCAACTTAATCATTACAATTTCAATACTAATTTGTTTCCTTTTCTCATTTATCATTACTTTTCATTATGAATTTCAAACAGCAAGCTGCCGCAAAAGCAATCGCCCTTGTAAATGAAAATAATATAGTTGGCCTGGGTACAGGGTCAACAATAGCCTATGTTGTGGAATTTATAAAAAAGGAAATCGAAAATGGGCTTTCCATAAAATTTGTTACTTCGTCATTTACAACAATGCAATTATTATTGAGGGAAAAATTGCCGGTTTTGCCAACAGCAATATTTGATGCAATCGATATTTATTTTGATGGATGTGACCAGTTCGATAAACATTTAAATGCCCTGAAAAGCGGGGGAGGAATTCATACACAGGAAAAGTTATTGGCTTCTATGGCAAAGCAGTTTGTATTAGTTGGCGATGAATCAAAACTGGTTGATGCGTTCGATACAAAATATCCATTGGTTCTTGAGTTCCTTCCGCAGGCTGTTGCATTTGTTCCATATAAAATTGGAAAATTGTACAACGCTGTAAATATTTCTATGCGGATGAATGATAAAAAAGATGGCCCGGTTGTAACAGAGAATGGAAATTTTTTGTTGGATGTTTATTTTAAAACCTGGCCGGACTTACCTGGAATAAACGCGGCCTGTAAAAATATTTCAGGCATAGTGGAGACATCGCTTTTTTATGCTCTTGCACATAAAGCAATCATAGCAGGAGAAAAAGGTGTTGCCGTATTAGAGAGAAATTTATAATTTACTATTGTTCAGATAAAATTTTCGATTATACCTAAAAAATAACGGCAAGCAGTTCAGCTCCCTCTCCTTCGGAGAAGGGTTGGGGTGAGGTCCAATTACCATGCAACAAAAGTTTACAAATCTCGCGATCATTATTTGCTTGTTCTATGCAAGCTGTTCTCCTTCCAAAAAAAATGTAAGCGTTTCAACAGATGAACTGCCTGCAACAAACTTGCAACCTTTTGGAAGGTATATAATTGACAACCAGAAAAATCTCGAGCTCATAAGTTCTGCTGTTCATTTTGGTTTTAGTTTTGAAGGTAAAGACTGTGAGGTATTCGCTTCGTTGCAGGATGCAAACAGCCACAATTATTTTCAATATACTCTTGATGGCACTTATCAAAAAAAAATAAGAGTAGAAGGAAATTCAAACCAGCCAATCGTACTTAGTGCTCCGGATGAAGGGAAGCACATTATATGGATATATAAAACTACAGAAGCACAAACCGGCCCGATCAATATTCAAAAAATTACAGGTAAAAATCTGAAAGCAATCAAAGTTCCCAATGCACCATTAATAGAATTTATTGGCAACAGCATTACATGTGGCGCTGCAGCCGATCCTTCTGAAGTGCCCTGTGGCACTGGTGTTTATCATGACCAGCACAATGCATATTATGCTTATGGCCCAAGAGTTGCGAGGGCGCTGGCGGTTAATTATTTCATGAGTAGTGTAAGTGGTATTGGCATCTATCGGAACTGGAATAGCGATGGCCCTGCAATGCCGGCGGTATATGAAAAAGCAAATCTTACAGCAGACGGACCTGAACTATGGAATTTTAAAAAGTACAGCCCTACTATCGTAAGCATTGCATTGGGCACAAATGATTTTAGCAATGGTGATGGAAAGAAAGTAAGGCTGCCATTTGACAGCGCAGCTTTTGTAAACCATTATATAAGTTTTGTTGAGCTTGTAAAAAGCAAATACCCTTCGGCGCAAATTGCCTTACTGAGCAGCCCGATGATTCATGATAAAGGAAGAACATTATTGCAGAATTGCCTTACCGCAGTAAAGCAAAATATTGATGCGGCACATACAAAAGATAAAGTGGTAGCGCTGTATTTTTTCAATCCCATGCAGGCACATGGCTGCAGCGGACATCCTAACGTGGAAGACCATGCGATTCTCGCAAATGAATTGATTCCCTTTTTTCAAAAGCTTTTGCAATAAGCAATGGACTTTCCGATACCCATTCGGCTTCCCTCAGAACCAATAACTTTTGTTCAATTACCTAAAATATCTTTTTACCATTTTTTGGTAAATAAATTAATTTACCTAAATTTGGTAAATGCTTTAAGCAACCTTCGGTTTTATAATAGCATAAATGATAATCTCTTTTAATAACCCTTATCTTCAAAAAATTTATGAAGGTAAGCAGGTGGCTGGCAAACCAAAGTATAATAAACAAGTTATACTGAAGTTTAAAAAGACAGTTTTAATGCTTCAGAATACTGAAAGCATTAAAGAATTAAGAAATTTCAGAGGACTAAATTTTGAAGCTTTGAGAGGTGATTATAAAGGTTTTTTCTCAGTAAGAGTTGATTTACAATATAGGTTGATCTTAAGTATTGAAAAAGAACTAATAGTGTTGACAGATATATTGATAATAGAAGACCTGACGAATCATTATCAATGATAAGATGCTATTAAATTTAAGAACATTAAAATAAAAATTATGGCAGATTATAAAGTTGTCAATTCCCGCGGAAAGGAAATATATACTGATGTAAATCTTCACCCGGGGGAGATCTTACAGATGGAATTAGCGGCAAGAAATATTAAAAAAGCCGAATTTGCTGAATTACTTGGAATGAAGCCAGGGCATTTTAGTGAATTGCTACATGGCAAAAGGCATGTAAGTGCAGCCACTGCCATTAAGCTGCAAAAGTTGTTAGATATTTCCGCCGAATACTGGATGAGGATCCAGGTTTATCACGACCTATTTATAGAAAGAAACAAAACATTAGAAGCAGCTTAAACCTGGTAGATTTTAAATATCGCGAACGATTATGGCTTCAAACTAATGTTGGTGTGCCTGACTACACAACCTTCCGCACAACACACAACGGCGTTTCTCTTGACTTGGCAAACGGGTTAAATGGAAGACCTGCAATGGCAAAAATGTACCCCCATATTTTCCCTTTCTTGATTAGGGTTATCATAACGATTGCTTTGATTTCTTAATCTACAAAAACAGTGTCATCTGTATTCTTTTCAAAACAAAGATTAACTGTTCTAACCGCAGCGCTTGTTTTGTGTATTGTCTTTGCAGGGATTTTAATAAAATCTCCCGGTTTTAGAAATAAGGTTTCATTGTCTTTTATTTCAATTTTTAATTCGCCTTCCAAAACAATAAAAAGCTCGTCCATAGTTTTGTGGTAATGCCATTTATACTCACATTGCATAACTGCAATCCTTAAGCAATGGTCGTCATTAATATTTTCAAGAATAAAGTTGTCGTAGTTTTTATCAACTTTATCACTGATAGTTTTAAAAGTTCGTTTTGATAAACTCTCTTGTCTTTCCATATGAGTTTTATTGATTGATGAAGTATGTTATTGCCGGCGGTCTGCTTGCCTAACGTTGAAACATTTGCAATGGCATGGCAATAGCGAATGACAGGTAGAACAAATTCCTGGTTAAAAAACTAAGTTGATGATAATCACTAATGATCAATAGTGTAATGCCTGCCGAGATAAAAGCCGATAAATGATTTGAAGCCGAAATTAATTCCATTAGCCATGCTATGCAAATGCACTTGTTTGTACACCATCTACTTTGTTGCTTTTATGTAATATCCATTTTCTATGTGATATTCAACGTTAGTAAATCCTGCCGTTTTCAGATTCTCCATCACCTGCACTATGTCATACTTGTTAAATACGCTATCTGGTGCTTTCTTTTCTATCAAAAACTTTTTATCAGTCATATAAATGTGAAAGCTTCCACCATTCTTTAGTAAAAACCTTACTTTCTCAAATGGCTCTTTCAAATCGTTCCAGAAGTAAATAACATTCAAACAAAATATTTTATCATAATCGTTACCAATAACAGGTACTTTTAAAAAGTCACCATACTGTAACAGTAATCTGCCATTCTCAATGTAGTGTTTATTATACTTGCCGGCTCTTTTATACATCAATGGTGAAAAATCCATTCCATGAATAGTGCAGGTTGGGTATAGTGCAGCAATCGCGTTAATACCAGTACCGGGTCCATAACCAATTTCAAATAATTTGTCATGCGGCTGAATGCCCAGGTCTTCTACTATTTGATCATATTTGCGCTTATTACCTTTGATCATTACATTAGACGCAAATACTCCGAATAGCCCTGTCGGCTTTTTAAATTTGGAAGCAATGAACTTGCGAAACATATACCTGTCTTAAATGAACAAATTTTAATATTTTCTTGCTGAGTAGAATTCCTTCGCCCGGCGCAAGTTTGCAGTCCAGCCTTTGCCGGGCGTACTTGTGCCATTGAATACTAACTGTAACTTAAATCAACTAATCCCTTCATCTTGCGAAATCTCCCGCACTACGACTCGTAAGTAAATATACAAAGCTTCCTTTCGATGACGGCACAAGCATAGCAAACTCACAAAAACCTTTGCTACCAAGCTCGCGCCACGCAACTACTTCATACTTGGACGAACAGCGGGGAATATGCCGAGTTTATAAATTGAATTGCCGGAGTAAAAAAAGATTTGGTTACCGGGATTATTTTTTCATAGCATCTTCGTTATATCACTCGTTTTTACTGTATACCTTTATTGAACATGCTTATGCAGCTAAAAAAAATAGTTAAGTGAACAAAAGTTTAGAAATATGTTCTGGAATTATAGCAGCTCTTTTGGGAATTGCTTATCCGATTTTAACTGAGGTGATTGCTAACTTAAATGAAAAGTATTCTTCAAATCTTATTGTAGATTTATTTTTAGAAGAAAGAATTCTTCGATTCTTCAAAAGGACTCTAATTGCAACTCTAATTTTAATCGCTATCTATTTTCTAGAATTAAAAAGATTTTCTTGGTTCGATTTAGGAAGATTAAATTATCTAATAAATGATTCTGCAAGCTATTTGACTTTGATAGCCACAACATTTCTTGTTATTTTCTTTTTCATTCTCATTGATAAGGTGTTAATTTTTTATAGACCAAATGCATATACTAATTATTTGAAAAATCAACATACACTATCTAATCAAAAAGAAAGTGGAGACAAATACTTTAGTGCACTTTCTGATTTATTAATTTATTCAATCAGAATAAGAAATGAAAAAATTGCAACAACTATTTCAGATTTTCATTATTTCGCCTTTAAAAAATTTAGAGATGATACTTTAGAAAGTGGTGTTGAATATCCTGCAGCATACTATGATATAATCTATAGAGCCATCGAAGAATTAGCAGTAATATCAACAAAAAGATTAGCCTTTATTCAAGTCAGAACAGCCGGGGCAATTTGGCTTCTTGGCGAGCTTCGGGATTCCAAAATCTCAGAACTTACGTATTCTCATTTGTGGCGAAATTCTAGACTCTCACTTGATTATAAAAGAGATGATTTCTTGTTAGATTATTGGCAAACGGCACATCAACATTTTAACTATCTTCTTAGGGATATTGAAAAACAATATAATAATAGAGGAGAAGTAATCAACTTGCCATTAATTGAAAAAAGACAAAATGAAAGAAATAGGTTTCTGGAATTTAATATCTTTTGGGGTGCCCTTTTGCTTTATGAAAAAAGGTATGATTGCTTAAAAGAAATCTTTTGGTATTCCAATAGCAAACCTCCTAGTTATGAGCTTCTACCTTCTAAAATGAATGATATTTTTTACAACTTATTTAATTTCACTGACGAATATTCAGATTTTGGTTCTCACATATCATGGAAATACTCATTTCCGAAAATGCGAGGAATGGATTCCGATGATAAAATTTTTGATTCTATCTTCCATTATTTCGCTGTTTTATTTCTTAGACAGTATAGTATAGTTGCTCATTATGTTTATATGAAGCCACTAGCTCTTCCTAATTTACCAGATGCGAATTCAGATAAAAAAAGATGGTTAGATAATCTACCTTATTTTAAAAAAATAGTTACCGAAACTTTAGCTAATCGATATCTTTTAAAGAAGGTAAAATTGGATTTTTTAGTAGATGATTATTATAAAACAAATTCATTAAAAAGTCCTCTGGAAATTATTGAAGATTTAATAACTGACTTGAATGCCTCTCTAGAAAACGCAGAAATCAACCAAAAGATTTCTGCAGATAAAGTAAATCAGTTTTACCTAAGTACAAAAGCTATTCTTTCTGAAACATTGAAACTATATAATGGTTTAAGAAATGCAAAGCCCATAAAAACCGATTCTAAAAGTTTGTATATTATAGGCACGTTGAATGTAATTCCCCTTTTTTTGGAACCAAAAATTACTTCTCAAGCTAACGTTAGAAATGCAGCCTATTTTAATAAACAGATTAATTTTATGACGCTCTTTGCAAGGCCGATTTAAGCATTGTTGCATAATAGCACGGGCGTCATT
>DASYOM010000211.1:0-16811 GCA_036007765.1 Chitinophagaceae bacterium
ATGCAGCACATGCTAATGGATTCGCCGTAAAAGAATGCCCATGAAATAATGTTTTTGTTTTATCGTCGCTTACAAAAGAATCATAGATTTTCTTCGTAGACGCAGTAACACCCAAAGCCATTGTCCCCCCTGTAAGGGCCTTGCTCAGGCAAATAATATCTGCTTTTTCCAAAAGATAGTCTCCTGCAAAAAATTTTCCTGTGCGATAAAATCCAGTAAGCACTTCATCCGCAATGCAAATAATTTCTTCCTTTTTTAAAACCGATAAAAGTGAATTTAAACTTTTCGCATCGTACATCTTCATTCCCCCGGCACCTTGTAGTAAAGGTTCATAAATAAAACAGGCTATTTCATTTTTATATTTTTCGATGATTGCCTTTATTGATTCAAAATTATCATCATTGGGAGTTTCAATAAAAATTACTTCAAATAATTTATCCCTGAAAGCCACCGTATACGTTCCACGTTCGCTTATACTCATTGCGCCAAATGTATCACCATGGTAGGAGTGATGAAAAGCCAGAATCTTATTCCGTTCCTTCACATTTCTATTTCCCCAATACTGCAACGCCATTTTAATAGCAATTTCCGTTGCAGTTGACCCATTATCGCTATAAAATATTTTTGAAAAATCTCCTGGTAGAATTTGCATTAATTTTTCTGCAAGCTCTACTGCTGGTTCATGTGTAAACCCTGTGAATATTACCTGCTGCAATTTCTTTGCCTGCTTGTATATTTTTTTTGCGATGAATTTGTTTCCATGCCCATGAATATTCACCCACCAACTACTTATACCATCAATGTATGCATTTCCAGCCTGGTCATATAATAATGCTTTCCTTCCTTTTAACACAGGAATAGCAGGCAGCCTGTCTTTTTGATGTGTATAAGGATGCCAGACATAGAGCCGGTCTTTTTCAGTTACATTCATGGCTATAAGTTCGCTTTTAAAAAAATATTCAATGCAACGTTATACAAAATACGGTTGTCAAAGAAGCTGCAATATTACACATGGATTATAATAAACTGGTAAGAGATGCCTTAAAATTAGAGCCCGAGGCTCAACGCAGGCTTTATGAGCATTTTGCGCCGGTTATGTTGGGGGTATGTTTTCGCTATACCAAAACTACGAGCGATGCTGAGGATGTTTTGCAGGATGGATTCGTGAAAGTATTTAAATACCTGTCTCAATATAAATCGGAAGGAGAATTGGGTGGATGGATAAGAAAAATAATGGTGAATACTGCATTGAATTTTCTTAAGACAAATAAAAAGTATCAGAATGATTTAATGTATAATGAAATGACTCTCCATCCTGTCTCCACCGATGATCCGCAGATTCAATTACAAGCTAAAGAATTATCAGAATTAATAAGACAATTACCGACAGGATATCAAACCATTTTTAACCTGCATGCGGTAGAAGGCTATTCTCATGTAGAGATAGGTTCTATGCTGGGTATTAGTGATGGTACATCGAGATCGCAATATTCCAGAGCCAAGTCTTTGATTATAGAATGGATAAAAAAAAATTCATCACAAGAGAAACATGAGCACTATGGAAGAAAATAAATTTGAAAAACAAGTGCGGCAAAAAATGGATGAGTTAAAGATACATCCATCTGAATCCGTATGGGAGCATGTAAAAACACGCATAGAGAAAAGAAAAAAGCGAAAGGGGGTAATTTTGATTTTCCTTCTTCTTTTCATAACTGCATTAACAGGCAGCTATTGGTTTCTAAATTCACCTGATCACGCCGGTTCAAAAAACAACGAAGCTATAAATACCAATATCGAAAAACAAATTGAAGGCCAGGAAGTAGAAAATAAAAATAATGTAAGGGAAGGGAAAACTGTAACAGGGCAGTTAGCAACAGATCAAAAGAAAGCATCAAATAATTTTTCAGAAAAAGTAAAAGGCGACAATAAAAATTTTACTGAATCGCATAAGCCCATTAACGAAAATGTAAAAAGAAACCTTTTTAAAAAGAAGACAAAGGGAAATTTAGTTGCGATTGTTGCTTCCTCTGAAGTCGCAACAATGCCTGTTGACGAAGAAAATAACGACAGTGTGGCCGCCTGGCAGCCTAATATTGGGAACGATACCAATAATGCAAATGATAAAGTGTTGCCCGATATAAGTATTGATTCTGCTAAGTGTGAAAATTATATTGCAGCTATCGGCGATTCAACGATTGAATCAAAGAATAAAAAAGATACAACAGCAAAAAATATTATTGCAAAGAAATCTGCAAATATTTCTTCAAAAAATAAATGGTATGTAGGAGTTTTTATTGCCGGTGGCATTTCACATGTAGGCAATCAATTCCTATGGCTTGGGAATCCACCAAGTGCAGACTATTCGCAAAGCCCGGCAAATAACGGATCAACGGGTGGGACCGTCATTCCAAGCCCTTCTCAAATTAAAAATTCAGCAGGTTATGTTGTAGGTATTTTTTTAGAAAAAAATATTTCCAAAAAAACAAAAGCTTCATTTGGAGTAAACTATAAAGAATTCAATACCTCAAATTTAGTTGGTCAAAAAAATGATACGACTGGAGTACTTTCTGGAGCATTTTACTATGACTATTATTCAAGGAATTCGATTGCCAGGAAACAATATAATAATAATTTCAAGTTTATAGAATTGCCTTTAAGCATAAAAGTGCAGTTTGGAGATAATGAAGGCTTTCCTGTTTTTTGGAGTGGAGGTATTACGCTATCTCGATTGGTAAAAAGTAATGCGCTACAGTTTGATGCCAGCTCCGGAATTTATTATAAAGACAATTCTCTTTTAAATAAAACCCATCTTGGATTCAGCACGGGATTATCAACAACGATTTTTCAAAATCGAAAATTTGAAATGCAATTTGGCCCTTATTTTCAATACTCAGCTTCTCAACTGGCCAACCAGGGATTATATAACAAAAAACATTTTGTGTTTTTTGGTTTGCACACAGAAATTTTATTCGAAAAGAAATAATCTTTAGTGCAACGGTTTAGATATATCAGTTGTCAAACGCTCAAAACAATCTTATCATGAAAAAATATTTAATCAACTTTATCAAGGCGGCTTGTTTACTTTCTCTTTCCTTTCTATTTAGCGGCTGTTTAAAAGATTCAATTACCCATACGTTCACTTATTCCTGGTATGAGCCTTTATTCAAAACAAAAGCAGAAGTAATAGCTGATATCAAAAGCAGCCCTCCAAGAGAAATACAAAACCCCGGAAAGATTTTTATTATTGGGAAATATATTTTTTTAAATGAAATAAGCAAAGGTATCCATGTATTGGACAATAGTGATCCATCTTCTCCCAAAAATATTGCCTTTGTTACTATTGTTGGCAACGTAGATATAGCTGTAAAAGGAAATACGCTTTATGCAGATCTATACAATGATCTTGTAACGCTTGATATAACTAATCCTCTTCAAGTGATTAATACTAAAATTGTAGAAAATGCATTTCCGGGTAATAATTATTATTCTTATGGATATGGAGATGACAGCAATAAGATAATTTATGATTGGAAACGGCACGATACCACAATCATAAGCGAAGATAATCAACCACAGCAAATATGGCCGGGAGGAGTCGCTCTTTCAGCTGATGATGCTTTAGCGCTGCAAAATTTTAATAGAAGTCCGGTGCCTACAGGCATTGCAGGCTCAATGGCAAGGTTTGCTTTAGTTAATAATTATTTATACACTGTTGGCAATTCTGATTTAAATATTTTCGATATATCAACACCTGAAAATCCATCCTTCATTGATAAAGTAAATATTGGAAGCTGGAATATTGAAACCATTTTTCCTTTTAAAAATAAACTATTCATCGGTTCGCAAAACGGCATGTATGTTTACAATATTGATAACCAGGCCCAGCCTGCCCTTGACGGCAAATTTGGGCATGTGCAAAGTTGTGATCCGGTAATTGCAGATGATAATTATGCGTACATAACACTTAGTTCAGGTAGCAAATGCCAGGGGTTTAATAATCAATTAGACATTTTGAGATTGAATGATTTAACCAATCCCTCTTTAGTAAAATCTTACGACCTCACCAGCCCTCATGGATTATCTAAAAATGGGAACCTCTTATTTATTTGTGATGGAACAGATGGATTGAAAGTATATAATGCAAGTGACGTAAATAATTTGAAATTGATAAAACATTTTCCGGGCATGGAAACTTTTGATGTAATAGCGAATAAAAATATTGCACTGATTATAGCAAAAGATGGCTTGTACCAATATGATTATTCTAACGTTAATGATATCCATTTGATAAGTAAAATAAGTATTGCAAAATGAACATAATTAAAAAAATATTCTTCTTAATCCTTGTAAACTTTGTTTTATATAATGCGGGCATTGCGCAAAAAAAGCCGCTTTTTAAAATGGCTAAAATTTCTTCTGCTTTCCGGGCCGGTTTATTAAATGGAGAAGCCAATAAACCCGGTTCAGAATTACAATTGGTTAGCGGACTGGCCTCTAAAACATGGTTTGCCGGTCTAGGCGCTGGCATTGATTATTATTCAGATCTCAAAAGTATTCCTCTCTTTTTTGAAGTAAGAAAAGATATAAAAGAAAAGAAGAACACTCCTTTTATAAACGCAGATATGGGTTATAATTTGCCTTTGAGAGATAAAAGTGAGCGGCCCTGGTTAAAATATAAATTTGAGGAAGGTTTATATTATGAATTAGGTGTAGGTTATAAATTTTATTTGACCAATTCACTGGGTTTAGCATTATCAATCGGTTATTCATTCAAAAATTTAAAAGAAAAAGATACAATTCCTGCTGGTATAGGGCCAGCAGACGAACCACTTCCTCCACAAGTAGATATTTATGATTACAAATTTCGCCGCTTAAGCGTAAAGCTTGGTTTTTGGTTTTGAACTATTAAGAAATAAATTTCAAATTTCTTTTAATCCCGGCAAATTTTGCTCTCTTCAAAGCTGAATTTTTAAATATTATTTTAAAGGATTCTTCAGTAAGATCTTCCCAATCATTCTTACTAAAGTTTAAAATTTCCTTGACAGGGGTGAATTGATTTTCTGTATTGGTTTTAGAAAAACGGTTCCAGGGACAAACATCCTGGCAGATATCGCAGCCAAATAATTTGTTTTCAAATTTTCCTTTCATTTCGCCCGGGATAAGCATATCCTTTAATTCAATAGTAAAATAAGAAATGCATTTGCTGCCATCAATTACTTTATTTGGCAATATCGCTTCCGTGGGGCAGGTATCAATGCACCTGGTACAACTTCCGCAATAATCTTTTGCAAATGGATCATCAACATCAAGATCAAGATCAGTAATAAGTGTTGCTATAAAAAAAAATGACCCGTCATTTTTTGTGATAAGGTTCCCATTCTTTCCTACCCATCCTAAGCCACTTTTTTGTGCCCAGCTTTTTTCAAGCACAGGCGCGCTATCTGCAAAACCCCTTCCGTGAATATCCCCTATGTTTTCTTTAATTAGCTGAAGTAAAATTTTAAGTTTTTCACGTATCACTTCATGATAATCTTCGCCATAAGCATATTTAGAAACCTGCGGCACTTCCGGATTTTGTTGTTCCGAAGGAAAATAATTCAGCAATAAAGTGATCACCGATTTTGCCCCTGGAACTAGTTTGGTTGGGTCAACTCTTAACTCAAAATAATTTTGCATATAAGTCATGCTCCCCTGGAAACCTTTATTGAGCCATGTTTCAAGTCTCCGTGCATCGTCGTCAAGTTTTTGAGCCTTTGCTATGCCACAATAATCAAAGCCTAAATTTTTTGCTGTCGACTTTATAAAAGCTGTATGTTTTTCTTTTGCCGGCATAAGCAACAAAAATACTTCACTTTTTTGCTGATGATAATTTTATACAGTCAGTGGCTGGCAATTTCTTTATCAATAATGGCTTTTAATTCTTTATACTTTACATTGCGCCCTTTTTGTTTTAGATTAAATACAAAAAGGAAACCGGCATATTGCCTTTTATTATCAACCCATGGGAAACTTCCGAATAAGCCCGGGCTTGTTACCGCAGATGATCTGTTTACGGTATCATCCATAACCCATTCTCCAAATCCGTAACCCCAATTTCCGGCTTCAGCGGGCGAATAAGCAACTTTTGCGCCTTTCGCATAATTATGCTGCATAAGTTCAACTGATTCTTTTGAAAGAACCTGCTTCTCATTATATATTCCATCCTGTAAGATCATTTGCAAAAAATGAATGTAATCTTCTGGTGTACTAAATGCGCCGCCTGCGGCTAAAGCAACTTTTCCGTTTCCGAAATCAGTGTTTATCATACCGCATGGTATTGCGATTCTTTCTTTGAGTAAAATTTTAAAATCTTTGCCTGATATTTTTTCAATAACCGCCGCTGCTATTTGTAAACCAATACTACTGTAATGAAATACTTTTCCCGGTTCGCCTTCCATTGGTTGTGTTGCAATTTTTTCAATCACCTCATCCATTGTGGCGCCTTCAGTAATAATTTCCCTGGAATCTTTCAGGTTCCCTGCATTGATCGCGGTAAGGTGTGAAAGACATTCCCATATCTCAATAGCTCCTTTTCCGTGTTGAGCCATAACCGGCAAAAATTTTCCGATTGTATCTTCAAGCCCTAATTTGCCCTCATCTACAAAAGTCATTACTAAAGCAGCACTGAGCCATTTGCTGCAACTGGCAATTCTTTCTCTTGTTGTAAAGGTGTAATCCTGTAAAGCTTCCTTAACATTTTTATCCTGTCTTTTCGCTATAAATTTTCCTATCATTTTCTGTTTTGGCGAAAGATCATTTTCTGCTTTTTGATAAATGACCCGCCCATTTTTTAATATTACCAATACAGGCCGGCCACCAAGATTATTAATGTTCTTTTTCAGCCAGTTATCGACTTTATTAAAATTATCCTGACCATAAGATACCTGCAAATAAAGCATGAAAGATAGCATGAGACTGAATTTGCGGCAGATTTGTTGAAATTTGCAGGACATTATTACTGATTACTTCTGATTAAAGTATTGGTTTAGTATTTGATGTTCTCTACATAAATTTATTAAAGAATAATCAGACATATATGAACCCAAATAGTTTAACGATAAAATCGCAGGAGATTTTTCAAAAAGCCCAGCAAATGGCTTTTAATGAAAGGAATCCGAATATAGAAACAGAGCATATGCTTAAGGCATTGCTTGATGATGAGGATAGTCCTGTTGATTATCTGCTAAAAAAGAATAATGTAAACGTCAATTTTGTTGAAAGTAAAATTGATGAGAGCCTTAAGAAATTACCAAAAACGGGTAACGGTGAACCAGCCCAGGTAATAAGCAGGGACCTGAACAATGTTTTATTGCGTGCATCAACAACCTTAAAAACATTTAATGATGAGTTTGTAAGCGTAGAGCATCTTTTACTTGCTATAGTGCAGGGAAATGATAATGCAGCGAAAATTTTAAAAGATGCAGGCCTCACGGAAAAGGGATTGATCGCGGCAATTAAAGAATTAAAAAAGGGATCCACCGTTTCTTCTCAAACTTCTGAAACGCAGTTTAATGCATTAAATAAATATGCTAAAAACCTGAATGAGCTTGCCAGGAGCAATAAGCTTGATCCTGTAATAGGAAGAGATGAGGAAATAAGAAGAACACTGCACATACTATCAAGAAGAACTAAGAATAATCCAATACTCGTGGGTGAGCCGGGTGTTGGTAAAACAGCTATCGCTGAAGGATTAGCCCACCGGATTGTAAATGGAGATGTGCCTGAAAATTTAAAATCAAAAATAATTTTTGCTCTTGATATGGGCCTTTTGATAGCAGGCGCAAAATATAAAGGTGAATTTGAAGAAAGATTAAAATCAGTAATTAAAGAAGTGGCTGATAGCGATGGTGAAATTGTATTATTCATTGACGAGATACATACATTGGTTGGTGCCGGTGGAGGCGATGGAGCCATGGATGCTGCAAATATTTTAAAGCCTGCTCTTGCCCGTGGAGAGCTGCGTGCTATTGGCGCAACTACATTAAATGAATATCAAAAATTCTTTGAAAAAGATAAAGCCCTTGAAAGAAGATTTCAAAAAATACTGATTGATGAGCCATCAGTTGAAGATGCCATTTCTATATTAAGGGGGATCAAGGATAAATATGAAACCCATCACCATGTAAGAATAAAAGATGAAGCCATTATCGCCGCTGTGGAATTATCACACAGGTATATAACTGATCGTTTCTTGCCAGATAAAGCTATTGACCTGATTGATGAGAGTGCGGCAAAGCTAAGGCTTGAAATGAATTCCATGCCTGAAGAATTGGATAAGCTCGAAAGGGCGATAAGGCAACTCGAGATTGAAAGAGAGGCTATCAAAAGAGAGAAAGATGAATCAAAATTAAAAGAGCTTAATACTGAAATAGCAAACCTGTCTGTTGAGCGTGATACCTTCAAAGCAAAGTGGCAACAGGAAAAAGAAATAGTTGAAAAAGTACAAAATGCAAAGGCAGAAATTGAGCGCCTGAAAATGGATGCGGAAAAAGCAGAGCGCGAAGGCGATTATGGAAAGGTCGCAGAAATAAGGTATGGCAAGCTGCAGGACCAGGAAAAAGTAATAAATGATTACACTGCACAGCTTGATGACATAAGTGAGAAAAGATTGCTTAAAGAAGAGGTAGATGCTGAGGATATTGCCGAAAGTGTAGCAAAAGCAACGGGCATTCCTGTAAATAAAATGATGCAAAGTGAAAAAGATAAATTATTGAGTTTAGAAGATGAACTGCATAAAAGAGTTATAGGCCAGGACGAGGCTATAGAAGCTGTAGCTGATGCCATACGCAGGAGCAGCGCTGGTTTACACGATCCTAAAAAGCCAATCGGGTCATTTATTTTCCTCGGCACAACAGGAGTTGGCAAAACAGAGCTTGCAAAAGCACTGGCCGAATACCTGTTTGACGATGATAGTATGATGACCAGGATTGATATGAGCGAATACCAGGAAAAGCATTCAGTAAGCAGGCTGGTAGGAGCACCTCCGGGATATGTTGGTTACGACGAAGGCGGTCAGCTAACAGAAGCGGTTAGACGCAAACCATACAGCGTGATACTGCTTGATGAAATTGAAAAAGCACATCCTGATGTATTTAATATTTTATTGCAGGTGCTGGATGATGGAAGGCTTACCGATAACAAAGGCCGTGTTGTGAATTTTAAAAATACCATAATTATCATGACAAGCAATATGGGCAGCCATATTATACAGGCTAACCTTGATAATCTTACTGAAGAAAACAGAGAAGAAGTTGTTGATCAAACCAAAAGAGAAGTGCTTGATCTTCTCCGTCAAACTATAAGGCCCGAATTCCTGAACAGGATTGATGAAGTGATTATGTTTCAGCCATTGTTGCGTAAAGAGATTAAAGAAATTATCAGGATTCAACTCAACCATCTTAAAGATCAACTCTTGAAAAATGATGTTTATCTTGAATTCACAGATTATGTTTTAGATTACCTGGCTGAAAATGGATTCGATGTTCAATTTGGAGCAAGGCCTCTCAAAAGACTGATACAAAAACAAATTGTGAATCAGTTGAGCAAAAAACTTTTAAGCGGCACCATTGATAAATCTGTACCTGTTCTTGTGGACGTTTTTGATGGAATGGTAGTTTTTAGAAATGATGTGAATACGCATGAGACTGCTACAATATAATAATATTTGAAGAATATTCACCCGGCACAATGCCGGGTTTTTTTGCACCATAAAGAAATTTGTACTTGATAATTCTTTAAAGAGAATCCGGCGTAAGCTTTACAAATTTTTCAGGATTAAAAATGGAACTATCAATCTCCACATTCACCTTCATATCGTGATATTTTTCAACCTGAACGAGCTTATCATTAATATAAAAATAAACGAGGCTTTCACTGTAGCCACCACCAAGCTTTACATGGTTTTCAAAAAGACCTTCTTCTTTTTGTTTCGTATCAAATTTCAACATTCTTACAAGATTGAAATTTTCTTTATCGATCCATATTTGATTTACTGAATTCTCGCCCTTGCCTGCACCAATTACGTAAACGTCTTTTCCTTTCCATATATCTTCATGAAACTTATCAAGGTTATAACCAAGGGATTTCATTTTTGTAATTACTTCATCAAATGAATAAAAGTACATTCCCCCCAAAAGAAAAGTAAGGTCATTCTCATCCTTTCTCACACCTGCACGTTTCCCGTTCCTGAAAAAGTATGAAGAATCGTTTTTAAAAATTACCGCATTACCACTATCCGGATTTCCAAAGTCAATACGAAAGTCATTTGGGAACTTTACATTCTCATACCACGTTTCAGTTCTTTTCAAGCTATCATTATTGCACACTTCCGTTGTGATTAAAACTGAAAGTTTTATACCACTTACCGGCATAGCGCACGTGCATTTTTTTAAGAATATCCCTGCTCCCATCAAAGTTGATCATTGATACTGTGAATACAAATATTGCAATTGAAGCTGCTATTTTTTTCACAACAGTAATTTTATTGAGAATAAAAGATAGAAATAATATTATTAGTAAACCGGCACTTTATCCTTATGGCTAAATTTATAGATCGATGGCTTTAAATAACCGCAGGTAAAATGGCAAAGATTGGTCGAAAATTAAGTACCCGGAGATGTAATATCATCTTCTCCCATCACAAGATTTGCGCCGCCATCACGCATTATTTCATCCATGTTACGATCATTATCTATAATACCTTTTTCTTCCAGCATGCGCATGTCTTTTGCATCCCTCAAAAATTCTGAAGCGAAAATAAACTGGTTCAGTTTTTTATTTTTGTTGAAAATGATTTCTTTATTGGTCCCTTCCCATTCTTTCCCACCTAAGTACAAATAAATAATATTTTCACCGATTTCCATTACGCTATTCATATCATGAGTATTAATGATAGTTGTAATGTTATTTTCTTTGGTTATATCGCGTATCAACTGATCAATAAGCAATGATGTTTGTGGATCGAGGCCGGAGTTGGGCTCATCACAAAATAAATATTTGGGCTTCAAAACAATCGCCCTTGCTATCCCTACGCGTTTCTTCATGCCACCACTAATTTCAGCAGGAAATTTTTTATTCGCATCCTTTAAATTTACTCGGTCAAGTACATCATTCACTCTTGCTATCTTTTTTGAATGGTCCCACTTAGTGAACATATCAAGAGGGAATTTTACATTTTGCTCCACGGTCATACTATCAAAAAGCGCAGAGCCCTGGAATAACATACCTACTTGCTGCCGCAATTCTTTTCTTTCATCTTCCTGCATCGTTGCAAGATCATTTCCATCAAAAAGAATGCCTCCGCTATCCACCTCGAATAAACCAACCATGCATTTTTGTAATACCGTTTTACCGCTGCCGCTTGTGCCTATTATCAGGTTGGTTTTACCGGTTTCCATAACTGCACTCACCCCTTTGAGGATTTCTTTATCTCCAAAAGATTTTCTAATGTCTTTAAGTTCTATCATGAGTAACAGTTAATAACTATTCAATCTTCAAATACACAAAAGGTCAGGTAATTTATTTCTGGATTAAATTTTAACCCAACAAAATTTGCGCAATTATGTAATCTGCAATTAAAATTAAAATACAGCTTGTAACTACTGCTGTAGTGCTCGCTCTCCCAATTTCCAGAGCACCTCCCTTTACGTTATATCCATAAAAAGCAGAAACGCTGCTTATTATAAATGCAAATGTATAAGCTTTAACAAGAGCAAACCAGACGTTTTTTGGAAGAAAATCTATCAGAAGCCCTTTATCATACTTATCTGCAGAGAGAATACCTGCAAGGCTGCCTGCTAACCGGCCTCCATAAATTCCTAAGACTGTAGCAAGAATAACAAGAAGTGGAATGGTAATAAGTGCGCCAATAATTTTTGGCAGTATCAGATATGCCTTGGTATTGATGCCCATTATCTCCAGCGCATCAATTTGCTCGCTTACACGCATGTTACCAAGTTCACCTGCAATCTTGCTGCCTACCACTCCGGCCAATACTATACAAACTAAGGTAGGCGCAAACTCTAATATCACTGTATCACGCACAATTTGTGCAATTATTTCCTTTGGAATCAAGGGATTGGTAAGCTGATAGGCCGTTTGTACAGCACTTACTGCGCCCATGAAAATTGAAATTACTGACACGATCCACAAAGAACCAAAACCAATCTCCACAGATTGATGCATCAGCTCTTTCCAGTACATTTTGAAGTTCTCTGGTTTGGTAAACATTCCCTTTATCATCAAAAGGTAGCTTCCTATTGTAGAAAATAATTTCATCGTGTCTTATTGTTTTTAAAAAATATGAAATTTATCGCATTATAAGGTTTGTTTCTTTTAAGAACATGGCTATTTTCTTATGACAAGTTCCATTGCTTATTGTGGGCTGGGTGGTGGGCCACTAACCAGTAAAATTTGAATGCGCTTTCGATTTATATTTATAAAAAACCTTTGATTACACTTCATTTGTAGCTTTCTTTAACCGCTTCCACCTGCGTGCCGGCAATACTTCAGGTTCTTTATAATTCTTACATTTCATTTGTGCATCTACTACTGCAATCAATACCATATTATAGATACTTCTTACCTGGCTTCCTAACTGTAATATATGCACCGGTTTGCTTAGCCCCAGTAAAACAGGGCCTATGGCGTCAGCACCTCCTATTTCCTGCAACAAATTATAGGCAACATTACCGGCAGCAAGGTTTGGAAAAATGAGTACGTTCACATCTTTATTTGCCAATTCACTAAATGGATAATTGTCTTTTATCATCTCCTTATTAAAAGCAACATTGGCTTGTAGCTCGCCGTCAACAACAAGAGAAGGATCTCTTTGTTTCACAATTTCAGTTGCGCGTGATACCAATTTTGCTTCGGGAGAATCGCTGCTTCCGAAATTAGAATAGCTCAACATGGCAATGCATGGCTTTATACCAAAATTTTTTACCTCTTTGGCAACCATTAAAGTAATGTCTGCAAGCTCTTCCGCAGTTGGATTGAAGTTAACTGTGGTGTCTGCAAGGAACAAAGGCCCTTTTTTGGTCATCATAATATACATGCCCGCAACTTTTTTTGAACCTTCTTCCATTCCGATTATTTGCAAAGCAGGTCGTATTGTGTCAGGATAATTTTTGGAAAGGCCGGATATCATTGCATCTGCTTCACCGGTTTCTACCATCATACAGCCAAAATACAAACGGTCTTTCATTATTTTTTTTGCCTCATAATAATTAAAGCCTTTGCGCTGCCGCTTCGCAAAAAATAATTCACTATAGTGTTTTCTTCTGTCACCCGATTCGTCACTTTTAGGATCAATGATAACCATTCCATCAAGATCAATTCCATTTTCAGCAGCAATGGATTGAATATTTTTTGGATCACCTAACAGTATAGGATATGCGATACCTTCGTCCTGAACAAGCTGCGCTGTCTTTAATATTTTCTGGTTTTCTGCTTCTGCAAAAACTACCCTTTTCGGATTTTTCCTGGCTTTATTCCCGATAGCCCGCAGCAACTGGTTATCGATACCCAAGCGCTCATTCAATTTAACCGTATATGTATTCCAATCAGTAATTGGGTAGCGGGCTACGCCACTTTCCATTGCTGCTTTTGCAACCGCAGGAGCCACTGTTGAAAGCAGGCGGTTATCAAGGGGCTTGGGTATTATATAATTTGGACCGAAAACAATATTCCTTTCATTGTAAGCCATCGTAACAATATCCGGTACCGGTAATTTAGCAAGCTCTGCTAAAGCCTTTACAGCCGCAAGCTTCATCGCTTCGTTTATTTGGGTAGCTCTTACATCAAGGGCGCCCCGAAAAATATATGGAAATCCCAGGACATTGTTTACCTGGTTAGGATAATCACTTCTTCCTGTAGCCATAATAACATCTTTTCTTGCCGCTGTTGCTTTATCATATGTTATTTCAGGATCAGGATTGGCCATCGCAAATACGATAGGATTTTTGGCCATGCTCTTTACCATCTCAGGAGTTATTACATTCCCAACACTAAGCCCAATAAAGACATCGGCATCTTTCATGGCATCTTCAAGTGTTTGCGTGGAATTTTGTGTTTGAGCAAATCTTTGTTTGGTTTCATCCAGCCCCGGCCTGTCAGCATGAATGACACCCTTTCTATCGAACATTATAAAATTAGAAGCTTTTGCACCTACCGCTTCGTAAAGCTGTACGCATGCCATGGCTGCGGCTCCGGCTCCATTTACTACAAATTTTACACGGTCTATTTTTTTCCTCTGAATTTCCAGGGCATTCAATAGCGCTGCAGAACTTATGATGGCAGTGCCGTGCTGGTCATCATGCATTACCGGTATCTGTAACCTCTCTCTTAATTTTTTTTCAATATAAAAACATTCAGGTGCTTTTATATCTTCTAAATTAATTCCCCCAAATGTGGGCTCAAGCGCAGCTACTATTTCTACAAACTTCTCCGGGTCTTTTTCATTTATTTCAATATCGAAAACATCAATGTCAGCAAATATTTTAAACAACACTCCTTTACCTTCCATTACAGGTTTTCCGGCTTCGGGGCCTATGTCGCCGAGGCCCAATACAGCCGTACCATTACTGATAACTCCCACAAGGTTTCCCTTTGCTGTGTATTGATAAACTGTCTCAGGATTCTCATTTATTTCAAGACACGGAACAGCAACACCCGGGGAATAGGCGAGTGAAAGATCTCTTTGTGTCTTTGTAGATTTTGTGGGGATTACTTCAATTTTTCCGGGCCTCCCTTTTGAATGATAATCAAGCGCTTCCTGCTTTCGAAGAATTTTTTGCATATTGGTTTATTAAACTCTATTTGCCCGTAACAGGCTTCGGTTTCATTTATTGATAGTAAAGATAGTTAATGTGAATAACTCAGGTAACTGTTGCAGATACGCCAAGCCAGGCCATAATTCCAATGCCATTACTAATAGCTGTTTCATCTATATTAAATAACGGAGTGTGTACTCCTGCGCTTATATTTTTTTCTTTATTTCCAACTCCCAGCCTGAAAAAGCATGCAGGTATTTTATGCGAATAAAAAGCAAAATCTTCTGCTCCCATGCGCATTTCTGTTTCTTCTACATTTTCAGTCCCCGTAAATTCTGCAGCTTTTTGCTTAGCCAATAAAGTGAGCTTTTCATTATTAATAACAAAAGGATAACCCACATCAATTACAACACTTATCCGCGTATCACTCATTTCTGCAGTGTTATTGCATATTTTTCTTATCAGATCATGCGCTTTAAACCTCCATTCTTCATTCATTGCCCTGAAAGTGCCTATTAGTTTTACTTCTCCTGGAATTACGTTTGTTGTATTTCCACCCTGGATAGAAGTAATAGATAATACGGATGGATTGAAAGGATTATTCATCCTGCTGATCACTTGCTGAAGATTAACAACAAGCTGTGAAGCAGCAAGAATCGTATCAGCTGTAAGATGCGGTGCGGCAGCATGGCCACCTTTACCGGAAACTGTTATATAAATTTCATCAGCGCTTGCCATTACCATCCCACTGCGAAAACTTAATCTACCCACTTCTAACCCCGGATGAACATGCAAAGCAAAAATCGCATCAGGCTTTGGATTTTCAAGTACGCCTTCTTTTATTAAAAGGCTTGCCCCACCCGGGTTTCTTTCTTCCCCCGGCTGAAAAATTAATTTTATAGTTCCGTCCCATTCATCTTTTAATTCATTCAAAATCTTTGCGGCCCCAAGCAGGCAGGTGGTATGTACATCGTGGCCACAAGCGTGCATTACTCCTTCGTTTTTTGAGCGGTATTCAATTTCATTCTGTTCTACAATCGGTAATGCATCCATATCCGCACGAAGTGCAATTATCTTATTGGTTGGATTTTTTCCCTCTATAATTCCTATAACTCCTGTAGTTGCCATTACCTGGTATTTTATATTCCAGTCATCAAGCTTTTGTTGTACAAATTTTGAAGTTTCGAATTCCTTAAAGCTCAATTCAGGATGGGAATGAAGATGATGCCGGACATTTATAAATTCTCCAGAATATTTAGCAGCTAATTCCTTTATTTTCTCTTTAATCATTTCATATTAATACACCTTTTGACTAACGGGCGTTTTTCAAAAGTAAAAAGAGTTTCATAAAGAAATCCTTTAAAATGAATATAAATGAGCTCTCTTACCTTATGTCGTCAGGATTGAAATCTTTATCAGGTTTTACTTCAATCGTTTCTGTAAGCAGGTAGATTGAAGCTCCATCCATCATCCGGCTTATCTGGCCTCGGTACGATTCCGCTTCTTCCTTAGTTTTAAAATTTCCAAATTTTAATTTTATATAAGGATTTGAAAACCACATGTATGGTTTTTGCTCAGGAAATTTCTGCAGTAACTCAGTGCGTATTTTCATTGCGTAATCACGATCGTTAGTATTTAAAACCATAAGACGGTAACCTTTTGCTGATCGTGCCTGTGATTTTAATATTGCAGTATTGATTTCAGATTCTCTTCTTGCAAGAATGGCGAGACGATAATCGCTATGTACTATTACTTTGTTTTGATTTGCTGAATCATTAACCTGCGAAAATGAATGAATAGAAAAACCGGTAAGTAAAAAGAAAAGTAAAAGCTTCATATTGTGTTGGTAGGATTTGACAAAAATAATACCATGATTATTATAATTTACTTTTTGAGATTGAAATTTAAAGGCATGAGTTGTATGGCTAAAGAAATTAAGTTTTTCTTATACAAGGATTTCATTGATAATTTGAACACTGTTGCTGCAACCCAGCCTATCGG
>DASYOM010000212.1:0-9063 GCA_036007765.1 Chitinophagaceae bacterium
ATAAGCAGGAGGCATTCTTTAATAGTCAATTGCAAAGATGATGTTTGGTTATATGATTTAGATAGCACAGGAACATATTTAAATGGAGAAAGAATAAAAAATAAAGCTCCCATGATAGGTTTAAACAAAATAAAAATTGGCAAAGCTGAATATACTATCACTACAGACAAAAGCAAGTTATTATAATGTCAAGAGTTTTTGCAATAGGCGATATACATGGTTGTTGCAAAACATTCAAAAAATTATTGCTTGAAAAATTAGCCATCAAAAAATCAGATAAGATTTATTGCATCGGTGATTACGTAGATAGGGGCAAAGACAGCAAAGGTGTGATTGATTTTATTATTCAACTTCGTAACAAAGGTTATCATATCCATACATTAAGAGGTAACCATGAACAGATGATGTTGGATTCAGTAAAGGATCAGCATAGATTAAATCATTGGTTAAAAAACGGAGGCAGGGAAACATTAAACAGTTTTGGTATTACCTCAGTAATTGAATTGCCAGATAAGTACCTAAAGTTTTTAAAGCGAACAAAGTTTTTCATAGCTACCAATAAATATATTTTTGTTCATGCCGGATTAGATTTTAACATAGAAAATCCATTTGCAGACAAAGAAGCAATGCTTTGGATAAGAGATGCATATTTTGATAAATCAAAAATCAATGACCGGGTGTTAATCCACGGTCATACGCCTATTCCTTTAGAAATACTCCGCAAACAAACAAACTCTAATAGGATAAACATAGATGCCGGTTGCGTTTATTTGCATAAACCTGGCTTCGGAAATTTAGTTACATTATCACTACCTGACATGCAATTAATATCAATTAATAATATTGATTAAACGCTTTTAAGAATTTCCTTTCCTATCACAGACCCGCCCTGCGAAGGTAATATGGTCGAGTGCCTTTGCACTAAAATCTTAGAATTATTTAAATCCAATTCCACTATTTTTTGATCAGTTTCCATACTTCAAATTACAAACTTTTTTTAATTCAAAAGGTTTGGCCTTGTACAGAAAAAAAACAAACTCCACCAAGTTACACAATTGGGGCAAGCGCCAACTATGGGCATCTATATCTCTTAATTTTCAACGATAGTTCCCTGATTGATCTTTAAGACAGCTATCCCGGAAAAAAAGCATAAACACAAAACCAGCAGCACAAAGCCATCATTTATATTTTTTTCCTTTCCTCAATTGTTTCACAAGGTTGCGTAAGCATTTTTTTTTCACATTTTCAATTTTTCACTTATGTCACGGTTATCATTCAGTTACTTTACAGTTAGTAATTACTTTCCATTATTCATTTTTTCACTTCCTGTTTATTATCAGTATCCTTCTACTACTGGTATTATGGTTTCAGTTTATAGTTTACATGGCAGGTTCATTCATGTCTTCGGTCATCAGGCTTTAGGTTATGCGTATTTCGTTAGCGAGCTCCCTTTTTAGGGGGCTTTTTTAATTTCCATCGAAAAGAATAGGACTTTTGTGAATCTAAATGGCCAGCAGGATGGCTTTACGAAACCCAATTTTCTTAAGCACTTCCTTCGAAAAATGATTTACTTAATTGAATATCAAGAAAGGTATTTTTTGGAAATAAGAACCCTAATATTTGTACTTTCGGAAATACAAGAGTGGTATGCAACCCAAGAAAACTTCACAGTATGAAACAAAAATTACTTTTAGCATTAGTGACCTTAATTATTAGTGCAACTTCATTTGGACAATATGGAAGCAAAGAAGTTTCGCTATTTGACAAAGAAGGAGAAGCAAAAGCGTATATCGCCGACGACTTGACAATTTATTTATGGGATGGTGACCCCATTGCCTATTTAAGTAACTCAAACAATAGGTGGCACGTTTACGGATTTAATGGAAACCATTTAGGTTGGTATGTTGACGGCATTATTTATGACAATGACGGTTATGCTATTGGCGCTCAAAAAGACGCAACAAACATGATCACTTCAATTGAAGGTATTAAAGGAATTAAGGGTATCAAACCAATTAAAAGCATCAAAGAAATTGCGCCAATCAAACCGATTCTTTCAATGTCTTGGGGCAGGACGCCACTTGTAATTTTTTTAAGAGCAGGAGAAGATTAGATTAAAAACCCAAAAAGACATTAGCTTTCCCATTAAAATTTTAAATCATGAAAATAGGCTTAATCACATTACTCTTGTCAATGCAAATCATTTCTTTTAGTCAGTCTATTGAAGTGTTAGATGTAAAATATGGCTTTAAAACTATTAAACTTGATGACCCACTTTCTAAATTCTCAAATCAAATATCTCTTATTAAAACATTTTCAGAAGACAATACTTCTGTTTATAAGTTTACTCCATCTGACATGAATTTATATTCTGTTTTTAACAGTAAGATGGATGAAATTAGATTGATATTTGAAAATAGTTCAAACAAATTAATTGGTATTTTACTATTAAAGACATATCCACCGAGTAATTCTAATCATTATAGTGACGCACTCGATGAAGCATCAACTTTAAGAGAAAATTTTATTGCTATGTTTGGAAAAGGAAATTCTAAAATTTCTAATAACGATGCTTCTGGTGACCAATTGGGAATTGCATGGATTGGAGACAAAGCTGCTCTAAGTGTTGTGACTACATATCATGGTTTAAGTAAGGGCTCCGACAATCAAGTTGCAGTTTTTAAAACAGATTACATGAAGGCAAAACTTAACAGTGGCTTTTAATTTCTACTGCCTTGGTTCGTGGCACACGAAACATATTTCTTAATTTTAAGTTAGGTTTGTAATTACATATGCAAATTGAAAGGAAATCTTTTTTTGAAATTGACAGAACTTATTTTTTCACAGCTACCATCCACCAATGGCTGCCACTATTGAATACTACTGAAAACAAAGAACTAATAGTTAATAATTTAAAAGAGCTTTCAAACAGGGATTTTATAAAATTATATTCATTTGTCATTATGCCAACTCATGTTTATTTCATTTGGAAACAACTTCAAAAAAATGGAAAAGAAACACCTCAGGGAAGTTTTTTAAAATATACAGGACACGAATTTTTAAAGAAGTTAAGCAAGATGGTGCATCCAAACTTTATGAGGTAAATGCTGCAAATAAAAAACATGAAATTTGGCAAAGAGATTCCCTGAGTATAGAAATATGGAGTACAGATTTTGCAAAACAAAAAATAGATTACATTCACTTTAATCCTTTAGTGGTAAATGGAATCTTGCTAAAGATTATATGGATTATTATTATTCATCTGCTAGATTTTATGAAATAGGTTTAGATGAATTTGGATTTTTAAATAATTTGTTTCAGGAAGATGCATAAAGAATTGTTTCGTGTGCCACGAACCAGGCAAAAGTTTTGAATGCGAAATTGCTTGAAGTATTACGAAAAGAATACAAAATGAAATAGGTTTTGATTAACCATTATAGGCAGAAAATTAACTCTACAGCCTTGGTTCGAGGCAGGTTTAGATGAATTTGGATTTTTAAATAATCTGTTCAAGGAAGAGGCATAAGAATTGTTGCGTGTGCCACGAACCAAGGCAGGTGGTTCTAACTGATGATCTTTTTTTTATACTTTAATTTAATAATGAAAATTCAATTTTGGTCTGTTGGCAAAGCGCATGAGAATTATGTGAAAGAAGGGATTGATCTTTTTACAAAACGCATCGCGCATTATTACCCCGTGGAGTGGAAATTAATAGCCACACCAAAAGCCTTGGCGAGTGCCAATGTAAATGAAGTAAAAAAGGCAGAAGGTGAAAAAATATTGCAATTATTAAAACCCGAAGATGCCTTATTTGTGTTGGATGAAAGGGGAAAAGAATTTACTTCTGATGGCCTCGCAAATCTCATCCAGGCAAAAGCAAATGAAAGCATAAAGAACCTTGTGTTTTTAATTGGAGGTGCTTATGGAACAGATAAAATGATATTACAAAGGGCGTCCCTGCAATGGAGTTTATCAAAATTGGTATTGCCACACCAACTGGTACGCTTGATATTAGCCGAACAGGTTTACCGGGCCTGCACCATATTAAGAAATGAAAAATATCATCATTGTTAGTTATTGCGTAAGTTTGAAAAATACTTTTACTTTCCATGTTTTCCATCACCCTCATCATTATTGTTACCACGGCAATTGTTTCCATTATTGGTTTCGGCAACCAGCAGGTAATTGATAACCTCATCTTTTATCCGCCAGCCGTTACGGAAAAAAAACAATATTACCGGTTTATAACCTGCGGCTTCATCCATGCTGATACTGCGCATCTTGCCTTTAACATGATCTCTTTTTATTTTTTTTCGCAGCCGCTTGTTGAACCAAAATTTATAGAATTCTTTGGTGATTATGGAAGGGCAATGTTGTTGATCATGTATGTAATGGCGTTAGTGGTTTGCCTTTTACCAACCTATTTTAAAAATAAAAATAATCAAACATACCGGAGCCTTGGCGCCTCCGGTGCCGTGTCGGCTGTTGTATTTGCAGGATTAATGATCTCACCCCTCAGCCTGATCGGCTTCTTTATAATTCCGCCCGTTATCCCGGGTTTTATTTTCGGTCCCCTGTATTTGATATGCTCCGCGTACATGGAAAAACGCGGGGGAGGTAATATCAATCATTCGGCGCATATTTGGGGCGCCATATTCGGCGTTGTCTTTATAATTATTGCCACAAAACTTTACTCCAATTATGATATCTGGAGTCACTTTATAGATGATGTAAAATTTTATCTGAAAACAAAATTCAATCTAGGCTGATCCTTAAAATGCTCTTTGTTTTTGCAGTTATTTTAAAGCGATCATCGATCCGTTTCCCGATCACCCAAATTATTTTTTTACCGGTTTCAAGCACCCAAACTTTTTCTTTTTGGGGTAAGCTCATTTTTTGATCAATAAAAAACCTGCTCAATTTTTTCTTACCTGATTTTTTGCCGGGCAGGTTTAGTCCTAAGGGATAGAAATAATCACCCTGCTTCCACTTTCTCAAAAGAAGCGGGAAGGTAACTTCATCAAGATCTATACTGGCGATAGTATTTGCATCTTGTAGCGGAAGGCCGGAGAAAGGAAATGTTTCCATCTTTAATTTCCCATTTTCAAATTCAATGACTTTATCATTTTCTTCGATAAGGATATTCTCCGCAAGGGTGGTTTGCGCCGGGGTTATAATGAGCCATTTCCGATTCTTAAAAATGCGGTGCGTTACGGATTGAATATACTTTCCTGATCCACTTTGTAACAATTGAATTACGCCATCTGTTTGGTGAGAGGTGAAACCAAAATCTTTTATGATCTCGTAAACCAGGGTGGATATCGGTTCTGCTTTCAATAATTTTAATACAGGAATATGTATTTCTTTCCCCAGGTATTGAAGTAATTTTTTTTTGTGCAGTAAGACAGACTGGCCATAAAGTTTTTCAATATCTCTAAATCGTTGAAGGTTACCTGCTAAATTATCTTCTGCCTGTGGAAAAACTTTTTGAACAGCTGGAATCAGCTGGTTGCGAAAATAATTCCGGGTGTACTTATCTGATGCATTGGATGAATCTTCTCTATAAGGCAGCGCATTTTCATTGGCAAATTTCGCCAATGTTTCTTTGCGCGCAAATAACAAAGGGCGTATAATTTTATTTTGTTTTGGAAGAATACCCAGCAGCCCTTTTATTCCCGTTCCTTTAAAAAAATTCATTAACAGCGTCTCGATATTATCATTGGCATGATGAGCAGTAAGCACCCAATTAGCTGCTTCCACCTTACTACTCGCTCCTTTGCCCATTTCCTCCTTGCCTGTTTGCTCTTTGCCTATTGCCTTTTTGCCCATTGCCACTTTGCCTATTGCCTCCTTGCCAGTTGCCAATTGCCCATTGTCTCCTTGCCCCTTGCCTGTTGCCAATTGCCTATTGCCGATCAATTCCTCAAACCATTGATACCGCAGCGTCCTGGCCGCTTCCTGGATGCCACAAGAATTTTCTGCAGCATATTTTTCCGTGTCAAATTTTTTTGAAAATATTTTGACACCGTATTTTTTTGCAAGCTCTTTTACAAATTCTTCATCAGCGTTACTTTCTTCACCGCGCAATTGAAAATTACAATGTGAAATTAAAAAATCATACCCTGCCTGTTTGCATAATTCACACAACACTACCGAATCAACGCCGCCACTTACTGCAAGCAGTAATTTATCTTTCGCCTGGAAAAGATTTTCCTTTTGTATGTAGTTTTTAAATTCCTGAAGAAGATCCATTTTAAAAGCCGCTGCTGGTAAAATAATATTATTCATAAACAAGCTCTTCAAATGCGCCCTGCAATTCATTATAAGAATGGTTATCGCCTGCTTTCTTTGCCTGTATCATTCCCTTTTCATAAATATTAATTGCCTTTTCTTTCTCGCCGGTTCTTTCCAATAATTTTGCGAGGTGGTAATACGATCCCACATAGGTAGGTTCACGCAGCAAAATTTCAATGAATAATTTTTTTGCCTCCTCCTCCCCTCCTGTTTTTATGTATTCCAATGCCAGTGCGTGCTGCAGAAAACTATCCTTATCATTGGCCTGCAAATATTCCTTTAGCTTCTGTATCCTGTCCATAACAATAATATTAACTGCTTATCTTTGCACCTCTAAAAAATCTATATGAAGGTACTTGTTTGTATAAGTAAAACGCCGGATACCACAGCAAAAATAACTTTCACCGATAACAATACGAAATTTGCAGAAGCAGGAGTTCAGTTTATTATAAATCCATACGATGAATGGTATGCTCTTGTTCGTGCCATACAATTAAAAGAAGCGGATGCTTCACTCCAAATACATTTAATAAATGTTGGTGCTGCAGATAATGATACTGTTATTCGCAAAGCTTTGGCCTTAGGTGGCGAGGAAGCAATAAGGGTGAATGCTGTTAGTGATGATAGCTTTTATATTGCCGCACAAATTGCTGAAGTTGCAAAACAAAATAATTACGATCTTATTTTAACGGGTAAAGAAACCATTGATTACAATGGCTCTTCTATCGGAGGCATGCTCGCAGAATTATTAGGCATGCCCTATGTTTCGCTGGCAACAAGATTTGAACTGAGCGGAACAACAGCTACCATAACCCGCGAAATTGATGGCGGTGAAGAAGTGAACGAGGTGCAGTTACCGCTTGTTGTTAGTTGCCAGAAAGGGGTTGCAGAGCAACGCATACCAAATATGAAAGGCATAATGGGTGCAAGAACAAAACCGTTAAAAGTGCTGGAACCGGCTGCAGCAGAGCATTTAACAGCAATTGTTTCTTTTGAATTGCCACCTCCAAAAGCCGGTGTAAAATTGGTATCTGCAGATAACCCGGAAGAGTTAGTAAGATTGCTGCACGAGGAGGCAAAATTATTCTGACCGGTGCATCATAAAATTATCTAATCTACAAATTCTAAAATAATGAGTGTATTAATATTTCTAGACCAGGCAGATGGACACATCAAAAAAAATTCATTTGAAGCGGCGTGTTATGGAGCTAAAGTAGCAGAATTAACAGGCACTACGGCAGAAGGAATTGTTTTCGGAAATGTGAATGATGATCTTGCGGCGTTAGGAAATTATGGATTGAAAAAAATACATGCTATCAAAAATCCCGAGTTAAATAATCTGGATGCGGAAGTATTTACTAAAATAATTGCAGATACAGCAGAACAAACCGGCGCCGGAATAATTGTTTTTTCTAACAATATGAATGGCAAATCCATTGCGCCCCGTTTATCAGCAAGGATGAAAGCCGGCCTGGTTTCAGGTGCTATTTCATTACCCGATTTAAGCAATGGTTTTGTTGTTAAGAAAAATGTATTTAGTGGAAAAGCCTTTGCCAATGTATCTATAAAAACGGATAAAAAAATAATCTCACTAAATGCCAATGCTTACAAAGTAACTAAAGTGGAAGGCTCGGCAGAAGTGGTGGAACACACGGTTACCATACCTGCAATAAAGGTTAAAGTAACCGCCGTTAATAAAGTTATCGGCGAAGTGCCATTATCCGAAGCCGATCTTGTAATAAGTGGCGGACGCGGTTTAAAAAGTGGTGAAAACTGGCATTTGATCACTGACCTTGCAAAGGAATTGGGGGCTGCAACTGCATGCAGTCGCGCTGTTGCAGATGCAGACTGGCGGCCACATCATGAACATGTTGGACAGACCGGACTAACCATATCGCCGAATATGTATTTTGCAGTTGGCATATCAGGGGCCATCCAGCATCTTGCCGGGGTAAACCGCAGTAAGGTAATAGTGGTGATCAATACGGATCCGGAAGCGCCATTTTTCAAAGCTGCCGATTATGGAATTGTTGGCGATGCCTTTGTAGTGATGCCAAAAATTATTGAAGCGGTGAAAAAATTAAAGGCAAGTGGGCACGTTTAAAATACATTATTAAGTATTTATTTTTAGAAGGCTTTTCGTTGATAATGAAAGGCTTTTATTTTATATATATTTGCGTTTAATAAATTAATTCTCAAGGCTGGATAATTTTATGAAGAAAATTGAACTTGAAATAGTTGCCTTATCGCACAGCATTACGCAAACACATTCGTATGCTGTTGTGCTTGGAGAAATAAATGGTTTGCGGCGCTTACCTATTGTGATCGGTGGTTTTGAAGCCCAGGCTATAGCTGTAGCCCTTGAGCATATGCAGCCCAGCCGCCCTTTGACGCATGATCTTATGAAAAATTTTATGATGGCTTTCAATGTTGAATTACATGAAGTGATCATCAATGATCTGCAGGAAGGCATTTTTTATTCAAAGCTTGTATGTTCTTCAGATAATGATACTGTTGAAATTGATTCAAGAACTTCTGATGCCGTAGCCCTTGCAGTGCGGTTTGGCTGCCCCATCTTTACATTCGATAATATCCTGGATAGCGCAGGCATATTAATGGAGGATGATGAGAAAAAGAAAAAATCGCCGGTGCAGCAATCCGATCCGGGCACAAGGGAAGATCTGAAAAAATTATCTTCGCAGGAACTGGAAACATTATTGACCGAAGTACTGGAACAGGAAGACTATATAAAAGCGATAGCTATCAGGG
>DASYOM010000213.1:0-1633 GCA_036007765.1 Chitinophagaceae bacterium
GAGTGGAACCGTGTAAGAGCCCTGGCCTGTAATGCATGCAGGTAGGTAGTTTCATGATACAGCAAATCAACGTTTTTGATCTTTTCACAAATGGCTTCGTTAAAAACAGTGTCGGCGCAATAGGCATAACTTTTTGGTGGAATGGCCGGGTGGGTAAGCAATTTATTTTCAATTATAACTCCTTCGGAGGTAATGAAATCGTTACCCTGGTGTAGTTCCTCAAAAAAGGAGGATGGCACATTATATTGATTGACTTTTTCAGGATCCACCTTTCTTAAATTCTTTTTCTCCCGGAATAAAAATCCCCAGCATTCTATCCGGTGTATTACTTTAAAAGCCTCCACTATTATTTTTTTATCCTCCAGGATGATACCATCATTTTCTATAGCATGGAAGATTAATGGATAAGGCAGATGTGCATCAGCAACCCGCAATTGCAACTCTATGATCTGTTTTAACTCCGAAGGCGCAAATAAATGCAATTCATTTTTTCTTGACAATAACCCCATGCTTGTTAGCAAACCAATAAGTCCAAAATAATGATCACCATGTAAATGGGAAATAAAAATATGATTGATCTTACTTCGGCGGATCTTGTAAGCATCCATTTGCATCTGGGTTCCCTCACCGCAATCTATTAAAAAGCTTTGATCGGTAGTTTGTAATACCTGGGCCGTAGGGTGCCTGTTGAAGGCAGGAATGGCAGAATTATTTCCTAAAATGGTTACCGCAAGCATGTGTCAATGTACGAATTAGGATGTAAGATGTACAATTTTTGAAGTGGTTTATTTTTCAAATTTTTTAAAGAGGCTACTATAATTTTTAAAATTTCCTTCTCACATCCAGCATCACACCTGCAATCAATCCAAATACTCCCGCTCAATCTCCTCCATTTGAACAATGTCCCAGGCTTCACTTTCAGTTGGGGTTATATTCAGCATTTCAAGTAATCCTTCCCTGTCAAGGAAGTTTTCAACTTCTTTTTGGATCTCGCAAATAACAAATGAACAATTACCATCATAAAAAGACTGTTGTATCTCAGCAAGTGTGGATGCAATTCCATAATCAAGTGTCATCACATTCCCCATTTTAAATATTACATTTTTTATTTCCTTATCCTTGAAAGAAATTACGAGCTCTTTTATTGCTTCTGTCATATTAGCAGATAAATGTGCTTCTTCCATGACGATAACATTAAATTTTTCTTTGGTATCAATTTTGACTTTCATGTAATATTAACAATGTAATGAACGGGGATAATTCAAACTTAAACATACCGAATAAATTAATCCCGCCGGATAAATTTCAAAGAACAGGATTACAATTTTTAACCTTTTTTTATACGGTTTTCAACATGTTGTGCATTGTTTTGAACAACTAAACCCGGAATTTATTCGTTATTATTGTTACAAGAGATTAAACTACTATAAATGGATAATAATTTTTCAGCTCAGGTTAAAGAAATTATTTCTTACAGCAGGGAAGAAGCACTACGATTGGGCAATGACTTTATTGGTACAGAACACCTGGTTTTGGGTCTGATAAGGGATGGCGAAAATACCGCGATAAAAATATTGAAATCGCTTAATGTAGACCTTTACGAACTGCGCAAAGAAATTGAACTGGCCATAAA
>DASYOM010000214.1:0-7916 GCA_036007765.1 Chitinophagaceae bacterium
TAATAAGGCCGCAACAAAGCCATAGAAATGCCACCTCCATAATTCGCCGTAACGCTTACGCCGTTTTTATTTGACTTATTTCCCAACAGAACTTGTTGTTGAACGCCAAGTTTCGCCGGGTAAAAAAAGTTTTGCTTACCGTAAATGAAAGGGATAGAATTAATAAAAGGATTGCTTTGTTTATCTTCTTTTATGTGCTTTCGCTCACTTATTTCAAGTTGATATAATAACGATTTCTTAACAGAGCTTGCACGACCGAGCTCGAAAAAAACACCGTAGCCGTCATTCAAAAGTTTTCCCCCAAAAACAAAACTTTTTTTATAAGTGATAACGCCTTCTTCTTCCTGTTTTATAAGATTATTAATGTGGGCACGCTTTTCAGCCTGCCGCTGTTTCTTTCCTTTTTGCGCAGATGCTGCCAGAGTGGTTGAGATAATCAATATTAGTAAGGATATTCTTCGCATTTATAAGTTTTTACTTTTGTAAATTTATACAAAAATACATAATGACCGGTTCAATAATACATACGGGAAATTTGCGTAACCGGGCTACATTAATTTAAAGTAGTCTATAAAAAAACCAGACATTCTAAAGATAACGGCGATAAATAGAAGAAGGTTGCTCCTGTTTTCTTAATACATACTTCTATCTGACTGTATATTTCGTTCATAAACTTTTCTTCAACAAAGAATTCCCTATTGCACAATGCAGGCAAAGTTTTTTATTACAATATTCATTTTTGAGCTGGATAAGGGCTTGTGAATCGAAGGCATTTTTATTGGAAAAATTAAGGCCCTCAAATCCTTTTGTAATTGTATTTTTTTCTGCTGAAATATCTTCAAGCCAACTTATTGCTTTTTCCCTGTAAGCTTTTTCATCATGGTGAATACCATAGGCGAATAAAACAGGAACTACTGTATTTATTATGATATTATTGATCATCTGAGATCCGAGTGTTTTCTTTTTAAACACTGTTTCTTCGTCAAAGAGATAATGATAATTCCAATAATCATTTGCAGTTACGTCCAACATTTTTTTTACTTCCTTCACCTCTCTGCTATTTTTTATTTTTGAAAATAAATGTTCGCTCTCATGTATAAGAATAGCCAGCTGCGCAAGCCTGATCGTAGGAAAGTTTGCAGGGCGCATCCTTAAAAAAAATAGTTCTCCGTCAACTGGCTGCAGCTTATATTTTTGTTTATAAAATTTGAATTCTTTTTGCAGCATTACAGGATATTTGTCCTCAAAATTTTTATTTAATAAAGCTGATTGCCCAAAGAGTAAAGCCTCTAAATGATGAATATTATTTTTATGCCTGGCTAATATTGAAACTGGTAAAGACTCTGCGATCTTTTGAAAAAAAGTACTATTGACTGTAAGGCCGAAGTTGTTTGCTATAAGTCTCCAGAAGGCTTCTTCCCAATGAAAATTTGTTTCTTTTAAAATTGCAAGAACTTTTTCTGATTTTAAAACCAATCTTTCAGCAAGCAACCTTTGTTTCCAGTGAGTAAGTGTAAGCTCATTTATCTGGTGCAACTGGCTTTTACAGGGAATAAACCGGGCGGTTTCCATCAATTCCCTGTATTTAGCAAGCAGCAATTTCGATACCCTGTCCTGCAATTCAAGCGCAGGTAACTGGTTGTTATTTGAGGAGGTTATTTCAGTGTCATGATTCCATACCACATGAAGAATTATATTATTAAAGTTATCATCGAATGAATGCCGGTGCAGGTTCCAGTCACTTGAATTAATATGAAGCTCTACATTGCCGGCCCATAACGTTTCACCTATCCTTATTTTCGCCCCTGTAAAATCCGGTCCCTGGTTTGAATTGTGCAGCCCCTGAAATTGTATTTGTATTTTTTCTCCTGAAGTTGTTTGCAGTTCTTTATTATTAAAATATTGAAACTGCCATATGTATTGGAGAAGATCTTCTTTCATTAAAAAGCTTGATAAAAAATAAGGCTAATACTTAATTAAACGATTCGAATAGCTAAACTACTAAACTTCATTCACCTGACTTCTAACCTTTTCAGCTCTTTAACTACCCTGCTGACCGGTAATCCCATTACGTTATAAAAATCTCCATTAATAGATTTTATTCCCGTTACTCCTATCCATTCCTGGATGGCATAAGCTCCTGCTTTATCGTAAGGTTTATAATTGTCAATATAATATTCCACCTGGCTTTGAAGGAGCTCACAAAACTCAACTTCTGTTTGCTCCGCAAAAACAATTTTTTTTTCTTTGGTCAAAATACAGACACCGGTTATAACCTTATGCATTCTTCCGGACAACATTGAAAGCGTATTGATAGCATCTTCGCGCCTGGTAGGTTTACCAATAATTTTATTATCCAGCACAACTATAGTATCCGCCGCAAGTATAGTGTAATCTTTCCCGTTAGTACCATCATATTGCAAAGAATTTTTAGCATCCGTAGCTTTATTAGATGCAATGTGTATAGCAACATCACCAGGTGATAAATTCGCAGGATAGCTTTCATCAGTTTCTGCCACCATTATGTCAAATTCAATTTCTGCCCATTTAAGCAGCTGGCTCCGCCGTGGAGATTTAGAAGCTAAAATTATTTTTCCTGGTTTCATATTATAAAAAATCAGAAGAAAATCATGGAAAAAATACCGGTAAGTATAATCAATTTTACCGTAGTACTTAACGTGTGAAATTCATCTTGTGTTTTTGCTTCATACAATTTACGCAACACCCACAACAAAGGAATTAAAATAGCTACAAGAGAGTACAACGCTGAAAACCACCATCCCAATTGCAACACATAAATCTGGGTTACAGCAATTCCTCCGGCAAGCACAACAATCCATACAGCTACAAATACTTTGGCGACCTGTAAGCCCCACACAATGGGCATTGTAGTACAACCATATTTTGAATCGCCAGGCAAATCTTCCATGTCTTTTATAACTTCTCTTACAAGAGAAATTACAAAAGCAAAACCTGCGTAAATAAAAGAAACTTTCAACAACCTTCGCCAATGTGCATCTGGTGTGCTGAGTTGAAAACGATATTCAGCAAGGGTTAAAACAAGAATTACCCACGCACTTAGCAAGGAAATTAAAATATTACCGATCAGTAATTTTTTCTTGAAAGTAGTAGAGTAAAACCATAATGCGAGAATTGCAATTAGATTAAAAAATGGTACGTAAAAATTCCAAAGCTTATACCCTACATACAAGCTTAAAAGAAAACCTGTAAAAGACAGTACTACATGCAATACAATCGCCCATCTTCTCTTAATATACCTGTCGATTATAAGCTTTGATGGTTTATTCACCAGGTCAATATTTAAGTCAAAATAATCGTTGATGATATAGCCGGCAGCAGCAATACACACAGATGCAATTACCAGTAGAAAAAATAATGGCTGGGTTAGTTTTATACTTCCATTTCCGGGAATATTATCAAGGTATGCAAACCGCAATACAAAAAACCTGAAGAGAAATTGTGTTAGCGCTATAAACAAAAGATTAGGCCATCTTACCAGTTTGAAAAAAGCGGTGAGAACATTCATAAAGAAATCTTAATGATCAATCGGGTTAAATAGTCAGGCAGAAGGGACAGAAGTATTCAATGGCCAGTTATTGTTAAGTTTCATTACTTTTTCAATTACATCTCTTACACAACCATAACCGCCGCGTATTGGCGAAATATAAGAAGAAATTTTTTTAATTTCAACAGCAGCATCTGCAGGGCAACAGGCAAAGCCAACAATCGCCATGCACTGATGATCCGGAATATCATCTCCCATGAACAAAGTTTCACTTATATTGAGGCCATTTTCCAGCAAATATTTTTTAAGAAGGCTTTCTTTATCAGTAATCTTCATAAATACATCCCTGATGCCAAGCTTAAAAAGCCTTTCAGTGACAGGCGGAGCTTCACTGCCGGAAATGACCACTACTCTGTAACCGGATCTTACTGCTAACTGCAAAGCATATCCATCTTTAATATTCATTTTACGAAGCCACTTACTTTCCTCATCAATAAGCAGGTTGCCATCGGTAAGAACTCCATCCATATCAAAAACAAATGTTTTTATTAGGCGCAGGCGTGAAAGAACATTCATTACCAGGAAGGAATTTCGATGGAGAAAATATTTTGCAAAGAAAATTTATTTTTGATTATCCCTCCATTCATACACCCAACTGCTCTGGATCATTTCAAGATGCCCTTCGTTACTGTCTTCCGGTTTTCCGGCGAATTTTGGAATTTCAAGGACCCATTTTCTAAGATCAGTAAATCTTATCCTGTATATCTTGCCTTCATTAAATTCATCACCAAATTTTTCATACAGCTTCATAGCTATATCTTCATAATCATTCCAGTGAATAGGAGGTTCAAAAGTCATTGTAAGTAGTATTAAAAATATTGGGAATTATTTATTCTCCCAGGAATTGAGTTTGGTCTGGTAATGTTACAAAAATATCACCATCCCCCTCTTCTAAAATACATTGGCAACCCAGCCTTGATATTAATTTCGGATTTATCGCCCTGTCAATAAAATCCTCTTCACGATCCGTGAGTTCGGGCAAATGATCTTCTCCCCTCTCAACATATACATGGCAGGTACTGCATGCACATACACCTCCGCAGTTGTGATGAAGATCAATATCGTTCTTTAGCGCAATCTCTAAAATTGATTGATCCGGCTCAACATTCTCAATTGTAACCGGTTCCAGGCCTTTTTGCTCAAATTTATAAGTAACATTATACATCATCTTTTCTTTTCGGCAGCAAAACTACGTTATAGCAAAACAAAAGGCTTACGAATCTTGTAATCTCTGGTATATCCGGGTTATTCATGCTGATCTGCGGCGCACGACTTTTTTCATAAAATCTGCTCAACTATAATTTATTCCGGATACAAGTATTATAGCATAAAAAATTATACAATTGATTTTCAAAATTCATATTCATATAAACTTTGCTTGTCCAAATACTTGACGGACTAAGATGAAATTCTCTTAGTATTACCTATTCTTTTGATGAAGTTTTAAAATGCTTTCTGAAAGTTTTAAATAAATATATTTAAGGTCGACATGAGGTGAGAGAGCCTGCAAATGCCGGTTAAGTGTTACAATATCTTCTCTTATAGCCGGCCCTGTTTGTACTTCGTGAGGTGAATAATAATTTGCTTTATAGGTAACCTCATTTATAAGAGGAACAAGGGCGTTAAAATCAAGTTTTTCTTTTTCACAAAAAGATTCTGCCATAGCCATAAGATGATTAGTAAAATTGCCAACGAATACTGCAGCAATATGATAGAGCAATCTTTCACTATCGTTTGTTAGTATTACTTTGTCAGAAAGAGTTTTCGCAAATGCAGTTACCTGTTGCAATGTTTCTTTATTATTACCTTCAACAAGAAAAGGAATTTCCGGAATATGACTGTTTTCTTTCGAAAGAGTTTGCAATGGATAAAGGACGCCATAAATGGAAGAACAGTTCTTAAGAATATCCATGGGAACGGAACCTGCAGTATGAACAATTAATTTGTTTTTAAAGCCCTTAACCTTTTCAATAGATTCCAGTCCGTCATCCGTAAGGGCCACGATATATATATCAGCATCTGCAAATTCCTTGTCCAATAAAGTTCCGGATTGGGCGTTATATTTTGAAGCCAGTTTTTTGGCATTTTCATGATTTCGGCTTACAACCTGTACTATTTCGTGGCCGGCTCTTTGAATTATTGCACTTAATACTATTGCGACATTCCCAGACCCTACTATTACAATCTTCATTTTTACATTGTTTTACTTACATGGAAAGTTTGCGCCTATTATTATGCAGTGATCCAGTAAGTTTTCATTAGAGAAACTAAAAAAAATATACATTATTTGGAAGCAGGATATAAAGATTTGGAATTTAGAATAGTAAGATCAATCATCGTTTAAAATGGAAGGCCATAACGAAGATAACAAGCTAAAAGTAAAATACCAATTTGTCAATAAAAATTCCATTTTTAATTTTTAAACTAATATTGCAGCAAATGGAAATGGCTTATTTTTTATTTGATTTCGCATTTCCGGGGAAGATAAAAATGGATAAAACACAATTATGGCTAAAAATTTATTAATAGTAGAGTCACCGGCGAAAGCAAAAACTATTGAAAAGATTCTTGGGAGCGATTTCGAAGTTAAAAGCTGTTATGGCCACATTCGCGACCTGGAAAAGGATGACATGGGCATAGATGTAAACAATCATTTTGCCCCGCGCTATAAAGTACCAGATGATAAGGCAAAAGTTGTGAAGGAATTAAAACAGTTTGCAAAAAAAGCAAATGAAGTATGGCTTGCATCGGATGAGGACCGTGAAGGAGAAAGCATAAGCTGGCACCTGGCAGAGGTATTGGGCCTTGACATAAAAACTACAAAACGGATTGTTTTTCACGAAATAACCAAGCCTGCTATACAAAATGCTGTTCAAAACCCGAGGTTGATAAATATGGATCTTGTCAATTCACAACAGGCGAGAAGGGTTCTAGATAGAATAGTCGGGTTTGAATTATCACCGGTACTCTGGCGCAAAATAGGAATGCAAGGTGGACTAAGTGCAGGGAGAGTGCAAAGTGTTGCCGTAAAACTAATTGCTGAAAAGGAAAGACAAATTAACCAGTTTGTTTCAACAAGCAGTTTTAAAATTGAAGCTTTTCTCGCAGCAAACAATCCTGAAGGAAAATCAATTTCATTTAAGGCGGAAGATGGAAGGCAACGAACGATGGAAGATGCGGAAGGTTTTTTAGAAAAATGTAAAGGTGCTAGTTATTTGGTAAACGACATTACTGTAAAACCCGGAAAGCGCACCCCCGCCGCACCTTTTACAACCTCAACTCTTCAGCAGGAAGCCAGCCGCAAGCTGGGATATGGTGTAAGCAAGACTATGCTTATTGCCCAAAAACTATATGAGAGTGGAAAAATTACATACATGCGCACAGATAGTTTGCACCTGAGCGATACTGCGAAAGACCAGATACAAAATGAGATTACAAAAAATTATGGCAATAATTATCTTCAGTTGCGTCAGTATAAAAATAAAAATGAAAATGCGCAGGAAGCACATGAAGCAATAAGGCCAACAGAAATGTTAGTAAGCTCGGTAGATGACTATGAGACCGGCAGGCTCTACGATCTTATATGGAAACGCACTATTGCCAGTCAAATGAGTGATGCGATTCTTGAAAAAACAACTGCTAAGATAAAAATCAGTACTGTTGAGGATGAACTAACAGCAACTGGTGAAGTTCTAAAATTTGACGGATTCTTAAAAGTCTATTTCGAATCAAACGATGAAGAGGAAGCCGAAGGGCAACTGATGGGAAATGAAAGCAGGCTTCCCCCTCTCACAATTGGCCAGCAACTTGTATTTGAAAAAATGACAGCCACTGAAAGATTCACCCGCCCTTCAGCGAGATATACTGAAGCATCCCTGGTAAAAAAACTTGAAGAGCTTGGTATAGGCAGGCCAAGCACCTACGCTCCGACTATAAGTACAATTGTAAAAAGAAATTATGTTGAGAAAAGAGACAAGGACGGGGTAAAGAGAGACGTGCGAATATTAAAATTGCAACATGATAAAATTGAAAAATTAACTATCCAGGAAAATACCGGGGCAGAAAAATCTAAATTATTTCCTACTGACCTTGGGCTTGTTGTTACTGATTTTTTAAACCTTCATTTTGTAACGGTAATGGACTATTCGTTTACCGCGAATATTGAAGAGGAGTTTGATAAAATAGCAGAAGGAAAAGAGCAATGGAGCACAATGGTTGGAAAATTTTACAAACCATTTCATGAAAATGTAGAACATACACTTGAGAATGCAGACCGGGCGAAAGGAGAGCGGGAACTAGGAACCGATCCTGTAAGTGGAAAGCCTGTATT
>DASYOM010000215.1:0-1544 GCA_036007765.1 Chitinophagaceae bacterium
TCTTTACATGCAACAGTTTCTTATAACAAAGGAGATGTGTTTGCAACTTTTGAAGCGTTAGAAACTTTATCATTCCCAAACAAGTATACCGTGCAGGTAAATGATGAATCGCACATAATACTTTACCCGGAATTTTTACAATACACTAACCATAGCTGTAACCCGAATATATTTTTTGATACAACAAAAATGGAGCTGAGCTGCTTACGTGAAATTTCAGCAGGTGATGAATTTACTTTTTTTTATCCCTCTACCGAATGGGCCATGGCAGAGCCTTTCAATTGTTTTTGTGGCGCAAATAATTGTATTCACCAAATACAGGGCGCATCTTTTTTACCACAGGAAACTTTACCCAATTATAAATTTACTGATTTCATTATGCAAAAATTAAGCAACACATTTCTGCAAAAAGTCTGATGATAAATGTCCCATTAAATTACTCTTATGCCTAACTTTCCTGATGGACTTTTTGTGTGGGTCCTGGCACCTTTTGTAGAAACTGATGATGAAAACATTGATTACTATTATGACTTTACACAAAGTATTGAAGAGTACACCAAAGCTTTTAAAGAACTTGGCATCCCGTGGAAATGGCAACAAGTAACCAATGCCGATTATAAGCAGGTAATTGATTGTATTATTACAGGATCATCGACAGAAAACATCGTAGTGATTAATCTGTGTGATGGCGATGAAATAAACAAGGCTCCCGGCGTTAACGTAATAAGGCATCTTAAAAAAAGGGGCCTTTGTTTTACAGGTGCAGATGAATTTTTTTACAGGGTTACTACATCAAAGATTTCGATGAAAGAAATGTTTGAAACAAAAAATATTTCAACACCACCGTGGCAAATAATTTCTGAGGAAAATAAAAATGATATTTCAATTTTTGAAAGCCTTGGCAAACCCGTGATAGTGAAACCCGCTATTTCCGGGGGAAGCCTTGGAGTAGGCATACATTCAGTAGTAGAAGACATACGAAAATTAGAGGCACAGTATAATAAATTGCAGGAAGGATACCATGGATGGAATCTTGCAAACGGAGGTATAATTGCTGAAAAATTTATTGACGGCCCGGAGTTTACTACCTTGATTGTTGGCAATACATTTTCGCCCAGGGATTGCAAAGTTTTCCTCCCTGTTGAAAGAGTTTTTAATAAATCCCTGCCTTCTATAGAAAAGTTTTTATCCTTTGACAGGCTATGGGAAATGTATGAAGAAGAGTCACCGCTAAAAGATGATGAAGATTTTTATAATTACCACACGCCCGACCTTTCACTTTTAAAAAATATTTGCAAACTTAGTCTTGATGCGTATAAAGCTGTAAGAGGAAGGGGTTATTGCCGTGTAGATATTCGAATGGATAATACTAATGGCAAGTTGTATGTGCTCGAAGTAAATTCCCAATGTGGTTTATCTGATGATGAGGATTTTACTTCGATTGGCGCCATATTAAGATTGTCCGGAAATTCATTTGGCTCATTGATTGTAGATATAATTAAAGAAGCATTAAGTCGTAAACAATCTCTTAAAGTAAACCGGGT
>DASYOM010000216.1:0-37603 GCA_036007765.1 Chitinophagaceae bacterium
AAAAATCTATGCGGTTACTTTTGAGTGTACTTGGACGGAGGGATACCTTGCAAGAGTCTTGTCACCTTCCGCTATTAGCTTTATCTGCTTTGCAATTGATGATTTTCCAACGCCTCGAAGCCCATGTATAGCAATAAATGAACCTTTTTCAGACAGGGCCAAAACGGAGCTTTTCATTTCTTCATATCTCCCGACAAAGAAATCTGGATCTGTGATTTCCCGTGATGGGCTGAAAGCATTTTGTATTTTTTGTATGTCCATGTTTTTGATTTATTTGATTTAAGTAATTAAATCTAATTAATTGTTTCAATAAAATGAAACGAAGTAGGCCCCCACTTTAGTCCAAGTATACAAAGTTTCGTAGCCCCTTGTTCGTCCAAGTATGCAGTTTCTTAGCGCAAGTATGCAGTATAGCTTTAGCCCGGCTTACTTGTGCCTCTAATAAACTTTAATTATAAACAAAGCCATCAGCAACTATCCCGAAAAGGTATTTGTACATTTAGGTATGATCTTATTTTTTAGGCAATATATAATTTGAATACTCTTTGGTAACTTTCTATAATGAAATTTTATTAAGGTGTTAATATGCCTGGAATAAGAAATTGAAAGTGGAAAATAACATTAATAGTGAATCACAAGTGCTGCCCGGCACGTTGCGTAAGCCGCCCACCTACTGGCTCACGCGCTTTCTCATCCTGCGGCTACTGGGAGTTATCTATGCAGTAGCCTTTCTTGTGTTGATTAATGAAATCATCCCCCTGGCTGGTTCTGACGGGCTTCTTCCCGTAAGCATTTTTCTAAAGCAGGTTCGACAAGCACTCGGATCAACCGGAGCTGGTTTTATCCGCCTGCCATCACTCTTTTGGTTCGTCCATTCTGATACGGCATTGCTTACCGGGGCATGGATCGGGCTTGTGCTTTCCTGCGTGGTAGCAGCAGGCTATGCGAATGCTCTACTGCTTACAGTACTCTGGTTTCTTTATATGTCCTTTGTTCACGTGGGGCAGGAGTGGTATGGATACGGATGGGAGATACAGCTTGTTGAAACCGGGTTTCTTTCTATCTTCCTTTGCCCTTTGCTCGACATGCGCCCTTTCCCCAAACATGCACCTCCATTCCCGATCTTAAGCTTGTTCCGCTGGCTTATCTTTCGCATTATGCTTGGTTCCGGGTTGATCAAGATACGGGGAAATGAAATATGGCGCAACGGCACCGCGCTTTATCAGCATTTTGAAACACAGCCCATACCTGGCCCGTTGAGCCGTTGGTTTCATTTTCTGCCTCATGCAGTTTTAAAGGCCGGCGTCTGGTTCAATTTCCTTGCTGAACTTGTGGCTCCATGGTTTATATTCTGGCCACGCCTTGCAAGGCACATTGCAGGAACAGTGATCATGTTACTCCAGCTAATCCTTATTCTAAGCGGCAACCTCTCGTTTCTAAACTGGCTTACGATTCTCCCTGCCCTGGCTTGTTTCGACGACGGCTTCTGGTCCAGGATTCTCCCCCGGGCACTTGTAAGAGAAGCAGAAACAGCCGCCGCAAACGCTGTACCATCCCGCCCCGCGTTAATTACCGCCTGGATCGTTACGGCTGTCATTATATTTCTCAGCATCAAGCCTGCGATGAACATGCTGTCTCCACTACAAATCATGAACACTTCCTACGATCCCCTGAACTTGTAAATACTTACGGTGCGTTCGGAACAGTAGGACAGGAACGTTTAAATGTGGTATTCGAGGGGACGTTGGATGAGAACCCCGGTGACAGTGCCAACTGGAAATCCTATATCTATAAAGGCCTGCCCGTTGCCCTTGACAAACGGCCACCGCAAATAGCTCCCTACCAATTGCATTTAGATTGGCAGATGTGGTTTGCTTCCATGGAGTCGCCTAACGAGTATCCATGGACGCTGAACCTTGTATGGAAACTTCTTCATAACGATCCCAATATTATAAATCTTTTTGCCTGCAATCCCTTTCCGGACAAGCCCCCGCGATATATCCGGGCAATACTGTATCGCTATAGTTTTGCAAAGCCAGGCAGCGCAAAAGGCCTGTGGTGGCATCGTGATCGCATGAGCATTTGGCTTCCGGCTATGTCTGTAAATGATCCCCGCCTGATCGATTTACTGAAAAGTGAAGGTTGGATTCCCTGAATTCATAAAGTAAATTTATAATTTAGTACTTTCAATTACTGATACTTGTAAACAATCTCAATTCTAAACATGAGGCCGATCATTCAAATCTCCCTTGATCTTATTAATATTGACGAAGCCCTTGCAACAGCCGGAATGGCTATGCGTGCAGGTTTTGATTGGCTCGAAGCAGGAACACCCCTTCTTCTTGCAGAAGGATTACATGGTGTAAAAAAATTACGTGAAGCTTTTCCTGGTGTACCTATTGTTGCTGATCTTAAGACAATGGATGGCGGTTATCTTGAAGCCGAAATGATGTTCAAGGCTGGTGCCACACATGTAGTGGTGATGGCACGGGCACATGAAGAAACCATTAAGTGTGTTGTAAAAGCAGGGAAAGATTTTGGCGGTAAAGTAATGGGTGATAATCTTGCCTGCGATGACATGATAGCTGCCGCAAAGTGGTTGGAAGATCTTGGTTGCGATTATATAGTTCACCATATTGGTTATGATGAAAGAAGAGGTATTGCTGCGAAGGGGCTGCGAATGCCAAGCCCGCTGGATAAATTAAAGGAAGTAGTGGCATCGGTAAATATCCCTGTCCAGGCTGTTGGTGGATTATCACTTGAGCAGGTAGTAAGATGTCCCGGGTATGGGGCGCCGTTAGTAGTATTGGGTGCCCCGGTAACTATTGATGCAGATGCTTTTAAAACAGCAGATGGAAATTTAGAAGAGTCTCTCCGGCTTATTTGTAATAAAATACATGCTTATGGTGATGCAGGTAGTTTTAAATTAGCTTGAGGGGTAATGGTCAATTAGTCAATGGTCAATTAGTCAATAGTCATTATTGCTCACAATTCTCCATTTATAATTATTGACCACTGACTAATGACAAATGACAAATCAAGGTTGAAACGCAATAAATTGATAACAGTATGAATGCAGCAGTTGTAAATTATGCACCCGAAAAAGGATCTGTTGAAATACGTGAAATTGATGAACCCGTAATTGGTGAGGATGACGTATTGCTTGAAGTAGAAAATGTTGGTGTATGCGGAAGTGACCTGCACCAATGGACGGCAGATCATAGCTGGCCAGTAAATTATCCGGTTGTATTGGGCCATGAATTTGGAGGAAGAATTACACAATTAGGAAGCCGTGTAAAAGCATGGAATATTGGTGACAGGGTTGTTAGTGAAACTGCCGCAGTCATTAATCCCGACAGCCCCCTGAGCCGTTCCGGTTTATATAATCTTGATCCCGGCAGGAAAGGCTTTGGTTACGGTGTTAACGGTGCCATGACACGTTACGTAAAGGTTCCTTCAAGATGTCTTCATCACATACCTGACAACCTTCCCTTTGAACAGGCTTGCCTTACAGAGCCATGTTGTGTTGCATACAATGCGGTGATCGGCAATTCAAATATTAAGCCCGGCGACCAGGTAATTGTGATAGGCCCCGGTACGATTGGAATTTTATGCGCTGCTGTTGCTAAATTGTGCGGAGCTGATGTTGCGGTTACCGGGCTTGCAGCAGATGAAGAACGTTTAAGGATTGCAAGGCAATATGGCTGCGAAACAATTACCGGCGATGCAACAGAATGGGCAAAGAGTAAAGATGGCCTGGGTGCTCACACAGTCATTGATGCAGCAGGCTCAAGTTATACGTTGAAAATCGCTATGGATCTTGTTCGCCCTAAAGGCCACATCACTAAAGTTGGCTGGGGGCCTCAGCCATTGGGGTTTTCGCTTGATCCATTAGTGCAAAAAAATATTACACTGCAGGGAAGCTTTAGTCATAACTGGCCCATATGGGAAAGAGTAATTTCTCTTTTAGCCAGCGGGAAGCTTGATGTGAAACCTATCATAGGTGGTGTATGGCCAATTACGGGATGGGAAGAAGCATTTAATAAAATGCACAAAGGAGAGATTGTAAAAAGTGTTCTTAAAACAATGTAGCCATGCGATTAAAAGATAAAGTAATCATTGTAACGGGCAGCACAACTGGTATAGGTAAAGCAATCGCATTACGATGCGCTGCCGAAGGCGCTTTTATTGTTGTTCATGGGCTGGAAGAAGAATGGGGTGATGAAGTTGCCGAAGAATTAGGGAAAGATAAATCGGTATTACACATTGAAGATATCAGCAACGAAGGTGCTCCTGAACGACTTGTAGAACTCGCAACAAAACGCTTTGGAAAATTGGATGCAGTAGTTAATAATGCTGCGATTGTTGCATCGTCAAATATTCATACCACTGACTTAACTTATTTAAGAAGGCTTATAGAAGTAAATACTATTGCGCCCTTTGCATTGATAAAGGCAGCATTGCCGGAGCTCACAAAAAATCATGGATGCGTATTAAACATTGGTTCAGTAAATGCATACAGCGGTGAACCAAACCTGTTAGCCTATAGCATGTCGAAAGGTGCATTAATGACAATGACAAGAAATTTAGGAGACACATTGCATAGAGAAAATGGCGTTCGTGTTAACCAGATAAATCCTGGTTGGGTGCTTACTGAAACCGAAAGGATAAGGAAGAAAGAACATGGCTTACCGGAAAACTGGTATGAAGAGATATCACCGGTATATGCACCTGCAGGAAGAATATTATGGCCTGCTGAAATTGCCGCAGCTGCAGTGTATTGGCTCGCTGATGAAAGCGGCCCTGTCAGTGGGCAGGTGGTAGATCTTGAACAACATCCATTCATTGGCCGTAATCCTCCAAAAGATTCTTCAGCGATAAAAAATAAATGACAACCTACCTTTGAATATTAAATGACTATACGCAGCTTTTACAAACTTTTAACCAGTCATAATGACCATTGAAATGTCTACCATTTCGTTGTACCGAAAATTGGAAAATTTGCTATTTATCAGGAAGCTGCGGTGGCGATGGCCGGACAAACACGCGGAGCGATTGGGTTGTCCTAGATTTTTTGTTTCTTTTGCATCAAGGGGTAACTACTATATACCAGTTAGCTGAATTGTTACGGAGATTTCCTTTATAAAGTTGCTAAATTTACAACATGGCAAAGTCAAATAAAAAGTCAGCCGAAGAATCTTAAAATATTTTTCACAATATTATGGTTGCATCTGTAAAAGGCAATCCTGTACCAAGTCAAAGAAGAAAGCAACAAAGAAAAAATAATGAAAACATCTTTTAACTCTATTGCTGCAATACTTATCGGACTTTTCGGAATAATAGCAGGTATTTTAAATAAGGGAACTTACTTGGGATTCTGGTGGTATGGGAAACAGCCAAGTAAAGACACTCAACGGACTATAAGCATTTTTTTAGGCGCAATCGCTTTATTTGTTGGATTAGCTTTATTAAGGAAACTGAATATTCATTAATTTTTAACCTGCGTGGTCTAACAGGTATATAGTTACCCATCAAGGCAAAAGAAAAAGCAAGACATACCAGACTTTCAAATAAAATAAATATGCCAAAAAAACCTCTCACACCGAATTAAAAAATAGCCATAAAATAATTTTATCATGCCAAAGTTAGCCGCATTTCCTAAAGCATTTATGCAAGCGCTTTGTAAAGATGGCAGCATGAAAGTTGCTGAGTGGATAAGGCTTGCAGGTAAACTTGATATTGATGGACTGGAATGGTATGCAGGTTTTACTGAAATGAGTGATGAGAATAACTGGAAACTCTTTCGCCGCATGACGGAAGACACAGGTAAGGTAATTCCGATGATGTGTTGCTCTCCGGACTTTACCCATCCCAACGAAGCATTTAGAAAAAAAGAAATTGAAAAAGAGAAGAGTTGGATAGACATGACCTATGCACTCGGAGGAAGTTATTGCCGTGTGCTCTCAGGCCAGCGACGGCCTGAACTTTCTATTGATGAAGGGGTAAAGTTAGCGGCAGACTGTATCAATGAATGTTTGCCTTATGCAGCAGAAAGGAACATAACACTGATACTCGAAAACCATTACAAAGATGACTTTTGGGAGTATCCCGAATTCGCACAAAAAGCAGATGTGTTTTGTAAATTGGTGGATATCATTCAACATTCTTTTTTTGGTGTTAACTATGATCCCAGTAATACTTACCTGGCCGGTGAAGACCCGGTTGAATTGCTTAAACGTATATCACATCGGGTTGTTACTATGCATGCAAGTGATCGTTATTTAAAAGAAGGAACAATCGAAGATCTTCGCCGTGAAGAAGGTGGAGCTGCAGGTTATGCAAAGCGATTAAGCCATGGCGAAATTGGTAAAGGGTTGAATGATTATGATGCAATTTTCTCTGAACTAAAGCTTGTTGGTTTTAATGGGTGGATAAGCATTGAAGATGGTGTTGAAGGGATGGATCAACTGGAAAGAAGTGTAACTTTTTTAAAAAATAAAATTGCAAATTACTGGCAGTAACAAATAAAATTAAATCTCACAATCATAGTTTCAATTAATGAAAGCCACTTTATTGTATCCATCCCAATGCTATCTCGGTGAAGGGCCTTTGTGGCATGCAGAAAGAAAAAGTTGTTTTTGGGTAGATATAGAAAGCGGGGTTTTATATGAATACCACTGGCTGAATAAATCAATTCAAACATGGAAATTTAATTACAATGTCTCCATGATAGTACAAGATAAAAATGATAACCTCGTTATAAGCCTGGATACATCCCTCGCAAGATTCAATCCCGCAACAGGAGAACATACATGGCTACTTGATATTGAAAAGGAAAATGATAATCGCTGTAATGATGCCAAATGCGACAAGCCTGGAAGGTTATGGATTGGTACCATGCATAAGAAACATCTTACCGGTGAAGGCTCTTTATATTGTATTGATGAAGATAAAAAAATCGATAAAAAAATCGATAACACTACCATATCAAACGGGCTTGCATGGTCATTGGATAATACACGGTTATATTTTATTGATAGCCCAACGCGGGTAGTCCAGTCTTATATTTATGATGAACGATTTGCAACCATCATCTTCGAAAAAAATGTTATTGAAATACCTGTTAGCATGGGCACTCCAGATGGCATGGCAATAGATGAGGAAGGAATGCTTTGGATAGCACATTGGGGCGGCTTTGGTGTGTACAGGTGGGATCCCTTTACAGGCAAACACCTTGATACCATTGAAGTTCCTGTTCCGAATGTTTCTTCCTGTGCCTTTGCGGGCTAAGATCTTGACAATCTTATCACCACCACGGCAAGAGAAAATTTAACCGGAGAACAATTGAAAAAATATCCGAACAGCGGTGATGTGTTTATAGCAAAGCCAGGTGTAAAAGGGGTTAAGGCATTTAAATGTAATTTATAAAAGCATCTATCGAAGAATAAAAGGTTTTGTTACAAGCTGAAGTGTTTCATGGCATCTTCGTGGCATGTTTATTCTGAGTAACGAAGGGCTCTCTTGTACATTCGGTTCTTTGGGAACTTTTATTGAAAAGATTGATGTTGGTCACAAGACCATCGGCTGAGAGTTGTCATGATTCCAAAACTACTCCTCCTTCATTTTACTAATCTATAAAAATAAAGGAAGTTGCATTACATGATATTAAAAGAGGGTAGTTAATGAAGTTTTGCCATTGGTCAGGAGACCAGATAGCGGCGCTCACGAGAGGTTGACGTGGGCTTGCGAAAGAAGGGAGAACACACGCAGGCGGGAATATCGACGTTGGCAATGTGTTCAGTAATTAACAACTAGCAAAGACTTAATCAAGATTCTTATATTTGTTTTTATTATAGGATATGAAATTAAAAAGTTTACATATTGATTCTTACAGGCATTTGGAAAATATAGATTTTGATTTTACTTATCCTAAAGGGCATGAAAAAGCTGGAAAGCCTTTGGAAAAAATTTGCATTATTGGGCAAAGTGCAACTGGGAAGACAAGTATTTTAGAATTAATTAAGAATAGTATATTTCAAATAGACTCTATAAAAGTTATTAATGACGAATATATTTTTCATCATTTCCAATTAGACTTTAATGGTCAAATAGGCTATTCATATAATCATCAAAATTTAACAATTACTAAAAATTCAATAAGTCTAAATGAACACAAATATGAAAATATTCCCCAAGCAAACGGGACTATTACTAACCTTTTTACTACAGATCTGAGATTATTATATTTAAGTACAGAGATAATATCAAAAGAAGTTATAAATATACTTAATCAAAATCCCATTAATATTTCGACTGAAGTATCAATTGACAAGTATTCTGGATTTTTGAAGAGTAATAAAGATTCCAATTATGTCTTTGAATTTATACAAGATATAAATACAGAAATATGGTTTTCATTATTATACAAAATTCTTGATTACAGAAAACGATTTACCCAGATGGCTTCTGAATTAATTAATAAAGGGGCTATAGGGGATATAAATAAACTTAATAAACAGTATAGTAATTGGTCGGAGACTAATCCTAATCCTCTTACTGAGTTTGCCAATTATTTTAATCCCATGCTAAGTAGACTGAATTTAGAGATTGATTTAGTCAATACAGAGTATACAATTCCTGTTAAATCAAAAATTAAAGATGAGATTGTACCTATATCAGGTTTAAGCACGGGTACAAAAGGACTATTGTTATCTATGTTTCCTTTATACGAGTTGGATACACGTGAGGCTATTATTTTAATGGATGAACCAGAAAGGTCTCTTTTTCCAGATATACAAATTGATTTATTATCCCATTATCAAAATCTGGCACCGGAGGCGCAATTTATAATTGCTACTCATTCCCCTTTTATTGCCGCTGCTTTTGAGCCTGAAGAGCGGTTTATATTATATTTTAATGAAGAAGGAAATGTGGCAGTGCGCAGAGGTGAATCCCCTAGAGGTGATGACCCGAATGATATCCTTACTAACGATTTTAATGTGAATTATTATAATGAATTTGGTAAGGCAGCCTATAGAAGATATTTGGATTTGAAAACAAAAGTGGAAAAAGAAACTGAACTATCAGTAAAGAGAAAATTAGTGCTGGAAATGTCAAAACTGGGAGATAAATATAATTTTTAATGAGGCAAGCAATTAAAAATTCCAGTTCAGAAATATTAAAGCAAAACTTGAAATACATTCAAGGTAACTCGAATAACAATAAGAAGATAGCTGATATACTATTTGATGAACAAAAAAAATTTTGTGCCTACACCGATGAATATATAAGCAGAACTGATGCAAAAGATATTGAGCATTTTAATCCGGAACTGAAAGGCACTCTATCAGATAGCTATGATAATTGGTTTTTAGTAAAGCACCAATGGAACAAAGAAAAGAGTTATAAATGGAAAAATTATCAACCTGTGATTCATCCTACATCGAATGATTTTGAAAACAGGGTGATTTATAAAGATGGTGATTACATAGTCAATTCAGAGACCGATATAGAAGCACAAAATCTTATAAGCTTATTAAAATTAGATGACGTTGCACTTGCCGATAAGAGAAAAAGATATATTGCAAGAAAGCTTAAAGAAATAACAGTAGCAAATCAAGATTACGAAAGCTATTTTTCTGAATTAATAGAAGATGATCCTTGCAACGTGTCTTACCTAAGAGCTATAAAAGAAGAGTTTAGAGTTGATCTTTGGCCTATGCTCAAATAATATTTGCCCCCCGCTGTTGGCCCCTCTGGTGGCGCGGGTATGCAGCTTAGCCTTGTGCGGAGCGTCCTCGTGCCCTGAATACTAACTATAACTTAATTCAACCAATCCTTTCATTCCGCAAAAATCCCTTGCACTGCTATACTTACAATCTATCATCAAATTTATACTTACGGCTCATAAGCCAATATAAGCATCTTTTAAACTCAGCACAAGCATGGCTAACGCTCAAGGCTATGCGACAAATCGTAACCATTCCGGCGCAGATTGCGATCACTATTTTAATCGCTTACTAAAAAAGTCAATACTTGCATGATATGCCTTTAGCCAATTGCTTTGCAACAAAAACATATGTACTTCATCAGGAAAAATCAATTGTTCAAAATAAGTATTTTGCGCTCTTAGTTTTTCTACCAGGTTTACTGTTTGGTCAAAAGGTACATTGCGGTCATCATCGCCATGAATGAATAAAACAGGCGAGCGCCATCCTTTTAAAAAATTAACGGGAGAAGATTTGTAAGCAATCTTTGCAAATTCAGTTCGTGTTGCAGGATCATAATCTGCTACCCAGTTTTTTAATTCTTCACTCCAGTCATGCACGCCATGTATATCAACTCCGCATGCAAATACGTCAGAGTTTTGTGCAAGACCCATTGCGGTGAGGTAACCACCATAAGAACCGCCCCACAAACCAATATGTTTGGCATCAACATCAGGACGACTTTTCATGTACAAGCCTGCTCCTATTACATCATTATATTCGCTTCCACCATTTGCGCCATAATGCAAAGCTTCTCTAAAATTTAATCCATAGCCAATGCCACTTCTGTAATTAACCGAGAGAACGATATAGCCGTTCAGGGCATTATATTCATTCATTGCATAATCGTGCGAATAATAATCCATGTAATGAAAGCCAAGCAGCATCTGTCTCCTGGAGCCGCCATGAAAAAACAACAATGCAGGATATTTTTTACTGGCTTTATAATCGGGAGGTAAAAAAAGCTGCCCATGAACAAGCATACCATCCTTTGCACGAAAGGTGACATCAACAGGAACGACCAATGATTTTTCAGGAAAAGAAGCCGGGAACATGCCAGGGGCAATTTTAATAATGTCTCCATTCTCTCTTATTAAGTATGGCCACCCGGGAGCAGTGGCGGTAGATCGTAATACTGCTATACCATTCGATGTAAGTGAAGGCGACCATTCAATTCCTGTACCGGCAGAAAGATTGACAGGGGTACCATTTATAATATTTGCTTTCCAAATATGGCGACGATGAGTATCGCTGATATTTGTAGTATAAATGATGGCCTTTCTATCATTACTTAAGATTACATTTTCAACTTCGCCATTGCCTGGCGTAAGTAAATGTGTTTCGCCATTTTGGATGTTTAAAGAATACAAATGCTGCCATCCATCTTTTTCAGAAGGAAATATTAACTGGTCATCTGCACCCCACAATAAAAGATTATCAGTAACAGGCAATTCATCAAACAATACACTTCCTGTCCCTTTCTTTGCTCTCCATATTTCTTTCGCGACTCCTGTTTCAATATTTAATAGCCGGATAGACCATGGACTGCCTGTGCGCTTTTCGGTAAAAGGTAATTCATCTTTATTGTTCGGGGTTCGTATGTAAGCGATCTGCCTGCCATCAGGAGACCATACAGGCTCAATATCTTTATCAACGGAAGGATCGGGGTAGCTTACTATTTTATTTACCATATCATAAATGCCTGCAAAAAAATGACTGCCACGATTGCTGATGAACGCAAATTTGTTTCCACCGGGAGCCCAGCGAATGCTTCCAAGGCTTCCACGTGTTTGAACTAATTTTTCTGCAGCCTTTGCCGAGTCTAATGACACCGACCAGATTTCTCCCTTCGAAATAAAAACAACAATTTTATTTAGCGGCGATGCTGATGCATTATCACCAGTACCTATTTTTTTTAAATCTTTTCCATCGACATTTACAATCCAAATGGTACGTTCAGTTTTTGTTTGTAATAATGCCGGGTTCGCCGCTTCACCTTTTCCATTGTTTGGGTTGCCTTCTGTAAATAAAATTTTATTACCATCAGGTGTAAAGCTAACTGAGCTAATATCTATTCCATCATCAGTAGAATGATTGGTTAATTTTCTTACTTTAAAATCTGGAGAATCTGCTTCAAATAAATTTCTCACGCCGTTATCATTAAACACCCAGGCTATATGCTTGCCATCTGGAGAGCTTTTTAATTCAGTTGGAAACGGCACTGATAGAAGGTTCTCAATTGTTACCTGTGCACTAAGGACATTATTAAAAAAAAGTGCGAATAATAAAATTCCTTTTTGTATGATCTTGTTTAAATAATTCATCCGGGAATAATTTTAGTGTTTAATAAAGAATTGTATTTCTGATTAAGTTGATCAAACTCATTATAATAAATTGTAATCGCGTAGTCGGACGTGCAGTTCTTTTGCTATGTTGTAAAGTATGAAATGTTACTTGGTTACATGGCTACATATCCTTCCATAAAAAAAGCAACAGTTCCCCGTTGCTTAAAAGTTTATTCAAAACAAATGTTTACTTTACAACTTTTTGATCTTAATATTTTTATACCAAACTGTATTTCCATGATCCTGTAAAGAAATCTTGCCTTGCTTATAAGTACCAAAACCTTTCATATCCTTAAACTTGCTTATAGCAATCATTTGCCTCCAGTTATTATTCCACATTGTGGTGGAAAGTGTATGATCTCCGTTTAAATAAAAATCCAGTTTACCATTCTTAGAAACCACTTCTGCATGGTTCCATTTACCCAATGGTTTAGCGGCTTCTTTTGCAGCAAGCAGGTCATACAGGTCACCGGCCCTGTGGGTATACAACTTACCATCAGGGTGGCCTGGGCGTGTAGGCGTTCCATTATCAAGAACCTGCATTTCCATTCCCGAATTATAATTTTCATGGTATAAAACAGTGTCTTCTTTTACATAAAATATTACCCCGCTATTTCCTTTTTCTGAAATTTTCCAATCTATTTTCAAATCAAAATTTCCGAAATCTTCATTGGTAATTATGTTATTACCTTCGTGCTGCTTTGCCCCATCAAGGTACAAAGCATTATCCTCGATAGCCCATCCTGGCTCCATAGTTGATTTGCCGTAAGTGTGCCATTTATCCATGGATTTACCATCAAACAATAATACCCATCCATTGCTTTTTTCCTGGTTAGTTAATGTATTATCGCTCGTATTACCGGTACTTACCTGTGATGAGCTACAATTCCATAGAATAGCAGATACTAATGTGAGAGAAATTATTTTAAACATTATTTAGTTTTTTATAGACATGATATAAACAGCCATTGAACTTGCTTCTTCTTTGGTAATAAGCGGATGCGGCTGCATAGGCACAGAGCCCCATTTACCTGAACCTCCGTTTTGAATCTGGTGAACTATTGAATCTTTTGCTGCCTGCATATCGATCTTGCTATACTTAGCTGCAACCGCGGCGTAAGACGGGCCTATAGCGGTCTCAGTAAGCTTATGACAGGTGAAGCAATCACTCTTGGCAATAAAGTCAAGTCCCTTTTGAACCTCAGGGTCTTTTACTTCTTTAACGGTAGCTACTGTGTCTTTTGGAGTTTCTTTTGTATCGGTATTATTTCCGCAGCTAATAAAAAATAATACAGATGATAAAATTAAGATTGACTTTTTCATATACAAATATTCGTTTGTTATCGTGAAAATAAAAAATTTATTATATACCCAGAACAGAACGGTTTAATTTTTCATCTTTTGCAGTGGCTGCAAAATCATCAAATGCCTGGCTTGTTACTTTTATAATATGCTCTTTAATAAAGATAGCCCCTTCCTTCGCGCCATCTTCAGAATTTTTAAGACAGCACTCCCACTCCATTACCGCCCAACCTGTATAATCGTAAGCAGCCAGCTTGCTAAATATAGATTTAAAATCTACCTGCCCATCGCCGGTTGAACGAAAGCGGCCTGCCCTGTTTATCCAGCTTTGATACCCACCATAAACCCCTTGCTTTCCTGTTGGATTAAATTCCGCATCTTTTACATGAAATGCTTTTATTCGTTGATGGTAATTATCTATGTAAGATAAATAATCCAGGCATTGTAAAACAAAATGTGAAGGATCAAACAGCAGGCATGCCCGTGAATGATTATTGACCTTCTCCAAAAACATTTCATAACTAATGCCATCATGAAGGTCTTCGCCGGGATGTATTTCATAACAAACATCTACGCCACATTCATCAAATGTATTTAAGATAGGCAGCCATCTTTTTGCAAGTTCGTTAAACCCCTCTTCCACAAGCCCGGCAGGCCGTTGTGGCCAGGGATAAAATGTATGCCATAGCAGTGCGCCACTAAACGTTGCATGCGCATTTAATCCCAGGTTTTGCGACGCTTTGGCGGCATACTTCATTTGCTGCACGGCCCACTTGGTTCTTGCCTTTGAATTATTTCGATATTCCAATGGCGCAAAGCCATCGAACAATTTATCGTAGGCAGGATTTACTGCCACCAGTTGTCCCTGCAGGTGTGTTGAAAGTTCTGTAATATCAAGCCCGCACTCATTTACTATACCTTTTAGTTCCTGTGCATAGGTTTTGCTTTGCGCCGCTTTTTTTAAATCAATAAATCTATCATCTAACGTTGGTAGTTGTACACCTGTAAACCCGAGACTTTTGGCCCATTCACAAATTGTTTTAAGATTATTGTATGGAGCTGTATCTCTTATGAATTGTGCGATAAAAATCCCGGGGCCTTTTATTGTTTTCATTGAAATTTATTTGAGCCTCACCCCAATCCCTAGCCGAAGAAGAGGGAAGAAGGATAATGCATGTTTTAAAATTACAATATTTTTAAAATCCTATACAACATACTCTGTCCACTTTTCATTAGACTGCGCTGATGCCACAACATTATCTATAAATGCCATACCACGAACTCCATCTTCTGTTCCCGGAAAATCCAGCATTTCCTTTGTGGGTTTTGTACCTTCTATTTTTGCAGATAGCGTCAATGCAAAGTTGCGGTATATGTTTCCAAAGGCTTCAAGGTAGCCTTCAGGATGTCCGGCCGGAGTTCTGCAATTATGAGTGGCAAAACTGCTTAACGCTTTTGTGTTATTGGCGCCTGCTCTAAAAATTTGGGTAGGCTCGTCAAGCCATTTTACCAATAAAGTATTAGGCTCCTGGTGCGTCCATTCGAGCCCGCCCTTCTCTCCATAAATTCTGATCTTAATTGCATTTTCTTCACCGGCGGCAACTTGTGATGCCATTAAAACTCCTGACACATTATTTTCAAATTTTAATAAAACAGCCCCATCATCATCCAACCCTCTTCCTTCCACCACTATATTTAAATCTGCGCAAAGTTTTGTAATTTTTAATCCGGACACATACTCGGCAAGATGTGCGGCATGTGTTCCAATATCTCCCATACATCCGGCTTTGCCTGATTTTTTAGGATCTGTTCTCCATGCTGCCTGTGCATTGCCTTCCCGCTCTGATAATTTGCTCAGCCATCCTTGCGGATATTCAACATAAATTTTTCTAACCTTTCCCAATTTACCTTCAGCTATCATAGCCTTCGCCTGCTTCACCATTGGAAAACCTGAATAAGTATGGGTAAGGCAAAGAACCAACCCGGTCTCATCAACCTTCTTTTTTAATTGTTTTGCTTCATCCAAATTAAAAGCGATAGGCTTTTCAATAACTACATTAAAGCCATGATCCAATGCCATCATTGCCGGGGCAAAGTGAGCAAAATTGGGCGTAACAATTGTTACGAAATCAATCTTCTTATCAGCAGGAAGCTCACTTTCTTTTTTTATCATTTCCTCATAACTAAAATAAGTTCTTTCCGTAGGGACAAAAAGTGACTCAGCCGAATCTTTTGCTATTTCAGGATTAATACTAAATACGCCGCACGACAATTCAATTAAACCATCCATGTTGGCCGCGATGCGGTGAATGGCTCCTATAAAAGCATCTTTGCCGCCGCCAACCATACCCATTCGTAGTTTTCTCATACATTAATTTTAAAAGGTAAAAATGAAATTATAACAGAACTAAATTATTCATAAAAGGATATTAAAAAAAAGATATTTTAAATTTATAGCAATGATTTATTTTTTTTTAGCCGTTAATTAATACCTTGTAGTCAAAATAGAGCATTTAATACTTCTATAATAAATAGAAAATTCCGGGGATGAAAATTACGACACGATTGCAGCTTTCCACTATGATGTTTTTGAATTTTTTTATCTGGGGCGCATGGTTCGTTACCATGGGCACTTATTTAAAATCAATACCTGGTATTACTGATGTACAGGTAGGTATTGCCTACGGAACACAATCGCTGGGAGCTATTATTGCGCCTTTCATAATTGGCCTGATCGCTGATAAATTTTTTGCAGCTCAAAAAATTTTAGGTGTATTGCATCTTATTGGTGCGGCCCTTATGTACTACATTTCTACAGTAAATGATTTCTCTTTATTTTATCCGGCACTATTAATCTATATGATACTTTTTATGCCAACACTTGCTTTGGTAAACTCGGTATCATTTAAGCAAATAAATAATGCCGAAAAAGAATTCGCCAATATACGCGTATGGGGCACCATCGGATGGATCGTTGCAGGGCTTATAATCGGGTGGCTGGCATGGGAACAAAAAGCGACACTTGTAAATACTTTCAAGCTCACAGCGATTGTATCATTGATACTTGGTATTTTCAGTTTTACCTTGCCGAATACACCACCTGTTAACACTGGTAAAACAACACTCCGCGAAATTCTCGGCCTCGATGCAATTGCATTATTAAAAGATAGGAATTTTCTTATCTTCTTTATTTCTTCTATGCTCATTTGTATTCCACTTGCATTTTATTACCAGGAAACAAATATTTTTTTAAATGAATTAAAGATGCAGGGGGCAGCCGGTAAAATGGCGTTCGGGCAAATGTCGGAAATGATTTTCATGTTTTTAATGCCTTTGTTTTTCGTCCGTCTTGGAGTAAAAAAAATGTTGCTCATAGGAATGATAGCATGGTCAATAAGATATTTATTATTTGCATACGGTGATATTGGTAGCGGTATATGGATGCTGTATGGCGGGATTATTTTGCATGGAGTATGTTATGATTTCTTTTTTGTAACAGGGCAGATATATACGAATGAAAAAGCAGGCGACAAATTTAGATCTTCAGCCCAGGGAATGATCACACTTGCCACTTACGGTTTAGGTATGTTCGTTGGTTTTTGGATTGCAGGATTAATAGCTGAAAAGTATACATTACCCGACGGACACCTTTGGCGATCAATATGGCTTATTCCTGCAGCCATTGCATTTTTTGTGTTCCTCATATTTGCACTTTTTTTCAAAAGCGATAGAAAAGCAACTATTACAAATTCAGAAGAAAACCGGGCTATTGCTTCAAACCCATTAACATAATTATTATGACATCAACAAGAAGAACTGTTTTAAAAAATATTGCGCTTGGCACGTCCGCCATTATTATGGCCCCGGCAATTTCATGTGCTGCCAAAATTCAAAGTGAAAAAAAATATACATTGAAAGGTAACATCAATCATTCAGTTTGCAGGTGGACCTATAATTTCCTACCGTTAGAAGATTTGTGCAAAGCAGTAAAAGACATTGGCTTTAGCGCTATTGATTTAGTTGGGCCAAAAGATTGGCCGGTACTTCAGAAATATGGCATTTTTAGTTCCATGTGTTACACAGCTGGTGAGAACAGTTTAACCAAAGGCTGGAACAATCCTGCTTATCATGATGTTCTTATGAAAGACATGACCGATGTAATCCCATTAGCAGCCAAAGCAGGTTATAAAAATGTAATTTGCTTTAGTGGCAGCCGCAATGGAATGGATGATGAAACAGGACTGAAAAACTGTGCTGATGGATTGAAAAAAGTAATGTCGCTTGCAGAAAAGAATAATATCATAGTTCAAATGGAGTTACTGAACAGCAAAGTTGACCACAAAGATTATATGTGTGACCATACTCCGTGGGGTGTTGAACTTTGCAAAAGAATTGGATCAGAAAATTTTAAATTGCTATACGACATTTACCACATGCAGATCGATGAAGGCGATGTTATAAGAACTATACAGGATCATCACCAATATCTTGGGCATTATCATACCGGCGGTGTTCCGGGCAGGCATGAAATAAACGAAACACAGGAGCTTTATTATCCTGCAATAATGAAAGCAATTTTGAAAACAGGATTCAAAGATTACGTGGCGCAGGAATTTATTCCTGCGGCAGAGGATAAAGTTGCATCGTTGAGAGATGCTGTAAAGATTTGTGATGTATAGACAACCCCCTAATTCGTCTGAAAGAGGGACTTTTAAGGCTGTAAGGTTTAGTTAGTAATTAATTATTTTCCGGGGAAAATGATTAATAAACTTTGAGCTATAAACTGTGAACTTTTGAGTTACGAACTATAAACTTTCAAATAAAATTCAATATTATAAAATGGCAGACAATACTTACGATGCAATTGTAATTGGGTCCGGAATTTCAGGAGGCTGGGCTGCAAAGGAACTTACTGAAAAAGGATTAAAAACTATTATGCTGGAAAGAGGAAGAGATATTGTGCATGTAAAAGATTATGTAAATGCACAAAAAGGCGTTTGGGAATTTCCTCACCGCGCCGGGAAAACCCAACAAATGATAAAAGATTACCCCAAATTAAATAGGGATTATCCTTTGAACGAGACGAATCTTGATTACTGGGCAAGCGATAAAGACTCCCCTTATACAGAAGTAAAACGAATGGATTGGTTCAGGGGTTATCATATGGGTGGCCGTTCCCTTATGTGGGGCCGGCAATGCTATCGCTGGAGCGATTTTGATTTCGAAGCTAATGTAAAAGACGGCATCGCCATTGACTGGCCTATTCGTTATAAAGATATCGAGCCCTGGTATACTTATGTAGAAAAATTTGCGGGAATAAGCGGCTCAAAAGAGAACCTTCCTCAATTACCTGATAGCCATTTCATGCCTGCAATGGAAATGAATTGTGTCGAAAAAGATGTGGCGGCCAGAGTAAAACAGCACTATGAAAATAAACGCAGTATAATAATCGGCCGTACTGCAAATATTACAGAGCCTTTGCCGGGAAGAACTAATTGTCAATATAGAAACAAGTGCTGGCTTGGTTGTCCTTTCGGCGCCTATTTTAGTACCCAATCATCTACCTATCCCGCAGCTTTGAAAACCGGAAATCTTACATTAAGGCCGTGGTCGATTGTTACAAAGATTTTATATGATAAGGATACAAAAAAAGCAACCGGTGTAGAAGTGCTTGATGGAGAAACAAAAAAGACCTACCAATATTTTGCAAAAATAATTTTTCTGAATGCTTCTTCATTTAATAGTGCGTGGATATTAATGAACTCTGCAACTGATATATGGCCTGATGGCCTTGGCAGCAGCAGTGGTGAACTGGGCCATAATATTATGGACCATCATCTTGGCGTGGGCGCGGGGGGCACAGTTGAAGGTTATGACGATAAATATTTCTATGGCAGGCGTGCCAATGGAATTTACGTTCCACGGTACCGGAATTTATTTGGCGATAAGAGAGACTATTTAAGGGGTTTTGGTTACCAGGGTGGTGCAAACCGCCAGGGCTGGAGCCGCGATATTGCTGAAATGAATATCGGCGGAGAGTTTAAAGATGCTTTAGCAGAACCGGGGCAATGGTCAATGGGTATGGGTGGGTTTGGAGAGATGCTTCCCTACCATGAAAATAAAATGACATTAGATAAAACAAAAAAAGATGCCTGGGGATTAAATATTATTTCTTTTGATGCAGAATGGAAAGATAATGAAAAGAAAATGAGGGTTGATATGCTGAATGATGCTATAGAAATGCTCGAAGCTGCAGGAGTTAAAGATGTGAAAGGACGTGAAGGTGATGGCACCATAGGCAGAGGCATTCATGAAATGGGGACCGCTCGTATGGGACTCGATCCTAAAACTTCGGTTTTAAATAAATGGAACCAGGTATGGGATGCACAAAATGTGTTTGTTACGGATGGTTCTTTTATGACATCAGCAAACTGCGTAAACCCATCACTTACCTATATGGCTATGACAGCAAGAGCTGTTGACCATGCTGTGGGTGAATTAAAAAAACGAAATATCTAAAATTATTTTCAATATTTCAGTTTAAAAAATTAAAATAGCTATGGAAAAAAAAGAACATAAAATATCTGTAAATAATTCAAGGAGGGGCTTCTTAAAAAACACCGCACTAACCGCAGCAGGCTTTATGATTGTACCGCGCCATGTGTTGGGTGGCAAAGGGTTCCTCGCTCCAAGTGACCGCTTAACGATCGCAAGTATAGGCGTGGGCGGAAAAGGTGAAAGTGATATTGCAAATTTTTATAAAAGCGGTAAAGCAGATATTGCCGTGCTATGTGATGTAGATACCAGAAGGGCAGCCAACACTGTAAAGAATTTCCCTAAAGCAAAATATTATCATGATTGGCGTGAGATGCTGGATAAAGAAGCAAAAAACATTGATGCAGTTTCTGTTTCCACGCCAGATCATACACATGCGGTAGCCGCATACTCAGCTATGCAACTTGGCAAACATGTATATGTGCAGAAACCATTAACGCATGATGTGTATGAAGCAAGAGCACTAACGAACGCGGCTAAACGCTATAAGGTAGTTACACAAATGGGCAACCAGGGCGCCTCGGGAGATGGTGTGAGGCAATTGCAAGAATGGTATGATGCCGGCATTATAGGAGATGTACATACCGTGTATTGCTGGACAGACAGACCCGTGTGGCCGCAGGGAATACCAAGGCCCTCAGAAGCAACCCCAATACCAAAAGAATTAGATTGGAATTTATGGCTCGGCACGGCTCCTGAAAAAAACTACTTTGATAAATTGGTTCCCTTTAACTGGCGTGGCTGGTGGGATTATGGCACCGGTGCATTGGGCGATATGGGATGCCATATAGTGCAACCTGCTTTTGCTGTGCTTAACCTCAAATACATAAATTCAGTGCAGGCGAGTGTCGGAAGCGTGTATGTAGATGAATTTAAAAGAGGTTATTTCCCTGATAGCTGTCCTCCATCGAGCCATGTAATAATGAAATTTCCAAAGACAGATAAAACAAACGGGCCTGTTGAATTGCATTGGATGGATGGTGGCATACAACCTGAAAGACCAGCCGAGCTTGGACCTAACGAAACATTTGGCGATGGTGGAAATGGCGCTTATTTCATTGGCACCAAAGGTAAAATGATGTGTGGCACTTATGGAATAAATCCGCAATTGCTGCCTACATCGAAAACTAAGGAAACACAGGTTAAGCAAACTTATGCCCGTGTACCTGGCGGCGATAATGGCCATTATGCGCAATGGGTAGAGGGTGCAATAGCGGGATATGAACATGCAAAACTAAGTTCATCATTTGATGTTGCAGGGCCATTAACTGAAGCATTATTAATGTCTAACCTGGCCATCAGGGGCTTTGATATAAAAAAACCAAGAGCTAACGGTAACGGCTTTGATTATCCTGGTCGTTATATAGAGCTCTTATGGGATAATAATAATATGAAGGTTACCAATTTTGATGATGCAAACCAGTTTATTAAACGTGACTACCGGGAAGGATTCGGGGTTAAAATGTAAATTAAATCTTTTAAAAAAATAATTATGAACAGAAGAGAAGCAGTTCAACACATTTCACTTTTATTAGGTGGTACAATCGTTGGTTCCACTTTTTTCTTAAGTGGCTGTAAAACCGAAACAAAAGCTAATAAAGAATTTACTGATGAAGATGTTGTTTTATTAGATGAAGTATCAGATACCATATTACCCCCAACCAAAACGCCAGGAGCAAAAGCAGCCGGAGTTGGTAAGTTTATGACGGTAATGGTTAATGATTGTTATGATGCAGATGATCAAAAAGTATTTCATGAAGGCGTAAAAAAACTAAATGACGCTGCTGATAAAAAATACAATGCGTCATTTGTAAAACTTAGCCCGGAACAAAGGCATGAATTTTTAGTTTCTCTTGATAATGAACAGAAAGATTACATGAAAAATAAAAAGAAAGAAGACCGTTCCCATTATTTCCGGATGATGAAAGAGCTTACACTGCTCGGTTACTTTACTTCTGAAATTGGCTGTACACAAGCTCTGCGTTATATAGAAACACCAGGCAGATATGATGGATGTGTTCCTTATAAAAAAGGGGATAAAGCATGGGCTTGATTCTTTAAGATAATCTAATTGCAGCCAGTTTCAACGGATAAAATTTATTTTCTTTTAAAAAAGTTATCGCTCTTAACAATCGACAACCGGCAATTTTAAATTTTTTCAGTTATGAGCTAACTGAAGAAGATTTGAGAGAAATTTAATCCCTGTTTGTTTCTTATTCCATAGAAATGAACGTGCTTTCATTTTAACGCCTATTGCAATTTCTTCATAGCAGCAATCACCTTTTTTGTTTCATCAGGGTAAATGCTTATAAAGTGGGAACGAACTAACGCTGCTGTATTAATATGCGATCCGGGAAGTTTTACATCTATAATTTGCGAAGCCTTAACAGGCATATGGCAATCAATGCAACTGGTATTTATCACTTCACCCAGGCTATTTGCTAATTTGCATTTTCTTTCATGTGCATCGTTGTGGCAAGTAATACATCGTTGCGAAAATACTGCCGCCTTGCCTCTTTCGTTTTCCATGAACATCAATATCGGCAGTTTTAGGAGGTATTTTATTTTCAGTAAAAAAATTGTATAAAGAATCGCCTGGCATAAAACTGAATGATGGTTTTATTTTTTTCAAACTTCCTCCATGACACAAAGCACACATTTCTAATTTTTGAAGTCTCGAAAAAGTGGCGGGGTTGATAATATATTTTCCCATGTTTTCTTTGGGGTTGGCCGTCTGGTATTCAACATGCTTCAGCCCAGGCCCATGGCATTTTTCACAAGAGATACCATATATTATTTCTTTGCGATCATACTGTTCAGTTCCGCCTAAACTATAAGATATTGTATTAAAATAAGTGCTATGGCATTCGAGGCAACGGGCATCGATTTGCCTGTTGAAATTGGCAGCGTTTAAGAAGCCCGGGCTATTTGCCCACGTATTCGCCACTGTGAAATAAGATATGGGTAACTGAAATAGTTGATTATCTCTCCAATATAAATATCCCTGCCCTTTGTTTCCTGATCCAATAACTATATCAAATCTTTCAGCCGTTTTTTCAATTCCTTTATAGTATTCAGCCTGATAAAATGAATCCTTTCTTTTTTCCATCACCACTACATCATTGGAATCAAAAGCGAATTTATTTTTACCTGGTTCAAAACTTCCCTTAATGAATTTTTCAGCAACCGGCTGGGAGGTAAGATAGTGAGCACTATGAACATGCTTTTCATAAATATCTTTATGGCAATTGCCACAGGTTACTGATCCGGCAAATCGTTGAAAATCCTCAATTCCTCCATCACCCTTAAAATGATCTCCCGTTTTATTTCTATAATCATTATTCATGCATTTTGTAAAAAATAAAACACATAATAGAATCGAGAAAATAATAATTGTTGAAAGCCTAACTCTTTTTATTTTTTTCATAGTCAGGGGAAACATAGCATCGAGTCTTTGCATGTTGTTAGAAAGGATGCAAAATATATAAAAGATCTTCAGAACTTCAGAACTTCATTTTGGCATTTATCCCGCACTATCTTTTACGTGGTTCGTTTGTACTATCCTTTTTGTGAGTACTGATGTCAATAGTATTAATTGTATCAGGAATATTTCCATTTACATTTTGAATCCCCACAGGGTTTTCACTTTTAACCTCTGTTGCTTTGCCTCCTTTATCTTTGTACTTCATATCATTATCGGAATTGCAACCAACAAAAAGCAATGCCAGCCCTATAAAACCTATTGTCTTTTTCATAATAAATATTTTAAAGTAAGTTAATTCATTTCATGTATTAATTTCTGATACTATTTTTTCACCCTTGCACATTTTTCTGTATTAAAGGTAACCATGTATGCCTTGCGGGAAAAATTCTCTTTCTTGCCTGAAAGTTTTAATAAATATGCAGCCCATCACAATAAATAAAAAATATCTTTCATATTGCTCTATAGTAAAAATATTTTAGTAAATGGCAATAACCAGAATAGTTTAAATTTGTTTGAAACAAAAGTTATGCCCGCAGCACTTAACAGTACGCAACTGGAAATATTAAATTTATTTAGTTACGAACAGACTGAAGAAGATTTAAAAGAAATCAAATCCTTGCTGGTTACATACCTTGCTGATAAAGTAACAAGAGAAGCGGATAAGTCTTTTGGTGAAAAAGGATATACAAATTTGATTTTTGAAAAGTGGAAGAAAGAGCATTTCCGTAAACGCGCCTGACTATGACAGTAGTAATAGACTGCAACATTATAGTCATGTGCCTTACTTCCAGATCACCATATCATTTCATTTATTATTCATTGATAAACGGGAAATTTAACCTGGCAATTTCTGTTGAAATTATATGAGAATACGAGGAGATTATTCAACATAAATATGGAATTACCACAGCAAATACTTTTATAGCTTTATTGAAAGAATTGCCTAATGTGCATTACATCACTTCCTATTATAAATGGCAATTGATAAATATAGACCCAGATGACAATAAATATTGTGATTGTGCCATTGCAGGAAAGGCCTCTTACCTTGTAACAGAGGATAAACATTTTTTAAGTTTGAAAAATATTCCATTTCCAAAAATTACCACGATTTCAATAGAAGATTTTGTAATAATGCTGAAAGATATTTCTCACTCTACTTAGTTTCCTATACATTATATAACAAACATCCAGATTTCGGACAATGTGGACAAAAATGGTTGGTAAAATCTTCTGAAATATATTCCTATAAAGGGTTTCAATGAACTAAATTGAAACCCTTTTCAATTTCTGATATTATGACAAAAAAAATCATGCTGGGGATGTGGTAGCAAAAACGTACTTGGCTGGGTCAAAAGGAACAGCCATCAGCGATATAAATGTAAAAATTGTGGCCTTCTTTTTCAATGGAATAATAAGGCGGTAAGTGTTAGCAATCGTTTTGTTTGGTTTAAGAAATGGATAATAGACAGAAGGGTTTATCGCACACTGGCAGAAGAGATGCAGATGAGTAACAGAAGCATCAGCCGTTTATTCAAAAAAATTCTTGCCCAGGCACCACAAATACCAGTTAAAAGCAAGGGATTGGTTCATTTGCTTATTGACGGTACTTTCCTTCCTAATGGCTTGTGTTTAATTTTATACTATGACCATGACATACGATATGTTCAATTGTATAGAACTTCCAGCCAGGAAAAATTCAGAGAAATTTACCAGGATTTAAAAGTGCTTAAATCGTTGGGTGTGCAAGTGTATAGCGTAACCTGCGATGGCCGTAAATCTATTTTAAAAGCAATTGCAAAAGTATACCCGCAAGCAGTTATTCAAAGATGTGTGGTTCATGTGAAACGCCAGTGCCGAGCTTATTTGAGTGCCCGGCCCAAATTACAGGCAAGTAAAGAACTGCTTTTTATATCTAATCAACTTACCCGTATAAAAACACAAGGGCAATGCGCTTTATGTTATTGCAATTGCACAACTGGTATCAAATTCATAAAGATATTTACTGGAAGAATCCATTAATCCTTTAAAAAATGATTACTGGTATACACATAAAGGCCTGCACCAGGCTTACACACATATCATACATGCCCTGCCACATCTTTTTAGCTATCTTAATGATCCTGAAATACCAGCTACAACCAACAGATTGGAAAGCTTTTTCAAACACCTTAAGGAGAAATTATTATTGTATAGTGGGCTGCGTTTAGAAGCAAAGAGGAACTTTATTAAATGGTACCTGCACTTTAAAACACGCCTCCCTGCTAAATTTTTTTAAGTTATAGGGCTATCCGATAAAATAAAAGGAGCCGAATAAATCAACTCCTTTTTATCGTTTAGCATCAACTTTATTACTGGCAGGTTGCTCTTCAGCAGAGCCTGTTTCCTCTTCAAGTTGATAAGCAAAGTTCACATCATAAACTAATAAAATCACCAACCATTTTTGTCCACATTACATTATTTCGACACAATTTCCAACTTTAGAATTTATTCCTTTTATTTAGACTAACACTGCAAGCCATCAAAGAAAAATTATCATTTCTTATCTGCCCTCTTTTGTAACTCCTCTATTGGCATATAAATTAAGCGGCCGACAGGATTTTTACCTTTATACGTTATCACCTTTAGCATTACTGATCCTTTAGGTACAATTAATGGCGCCGTATATTTAGGAGAAAATCTATCGGGAAATGTATTATCAAAAGTATAATAAATATCCAGGCCATTAGGCTCTGTGCTCAATTCAACCTTTAACTGTTTGTCTTCAGCAGTGCTAACATTAAAGATGGGATCATATACACTTGGAGCATAGTTTATTTCTGCAACATCAAAACGCATAAACTGGTTTTCAACTCTTGGGAAAAAATTATCCCAGTTCCTTTTTTCTTTCGGGGACCACAAGGCTTCTGATATTGCGAAAGCCCGTGGCCATGTCATGTACTCCGCATGACGAAAAGTATAGACCTGTTCCGTCCATAAATTCGCCTGCCCGCCTATTATGTATTTACTATCTACACCCTCAGGTACCGGCTCAAATGCATAAGCTTTTTTTAAACGCAAAGTTGAATAAATGTGCGGTTCAATTATTGGATCTCCCTGCATATAATCAATGTAAACGAAATCTGTCGGGCTCATCACAACATCATGCTTCATTTTAGCAGCTTCTATTCCTCCCTTCATGCCGCGCCAACTCATTACCGCTGCGCTCGGCGCAAGGCCGCCTTCCAGTATTTCATCCCAGCCCATGAATTTTTTGCCCTTTGATTCAACAATTTTTTCGACTCTTTTTTCAAAATAGCTTTGAACTTCTTCCATATTTTTCAAACCTTCCTTTTGCATAAGAGCTTTTACAGCATCACTCTTTTCCCAAAAAGTTTTGAACGTTTCATCCCCTCCCATATGAATGTATTCGAAAGGAAAAAGCTGAGCAACTTCCGTAAGCACTTTATCTAAAAACTCATAAACATTTTCATTGGCAGGGCAAAGGTTATCATCGATAAGAGCGGTATGTGTCGACCAGTCCTTTATATTTTCACCAGAGCTTACCTCTGGCTTTTTACCACCGGCTGAACAGGCCAATTCCGGATAAGCAGCGATAGCTGCAAGGCTATGGCCAGGTACATCTATTTCGGGTAAAATATTTACAAACCGATCTTTAGCATACTGAACAATTTCTTTGATATCATCCTGGGTATAAAATCCTCCGTATGTGCGCGGCTCATCAGGTTCAGGTGGAGCAAAGGTTCCAAAATAGCCAACACGTTTTACATTCCATGCACCTACTTCCGTTAACCTTGGCAATCCTTTTATTTCAATCCTCCATCCTTCATCATCTGTAAGGTGTAAATGCAAGAGGTTGTATTTATATTTCACCATTTCATCAATATATTTTTTTACTTCTTCCTTTGTAAAAAAATGACGCGACACATCAAACATTAATCCTCTCCAACCAAAACGGGGATAATCTTTGATACTGCATACAGGAATTTGCCAGGTGATATTTTTTACAACATTTTTGTCTTCAATTTCTTTTGGCATCAACTGAATTAAAGTTTGCATGCCATAAAATATTCCTGCCGGTTTATTAGCACCTATCTTCACGCTATTTGAGGTTACGTCGAGTTTGTACCCTTCACTACCAAGTGAAGCGTCATTGATAATTGACAGTATAATACTATTACCTGCCAAGGTTGAAGCTTTTATAACAGAAACAGAGAGCCCTGTGGTCTTCAATTTTTCAGCTAAATAATTAGCGACTCTACTTACGGCAGGGTCGGCAGATATTACGTGTATGTCCGTTTTATTATTTAAAATAAAATTTCCATTGCCCTCCTTTATAGAAACAGGTAGCGGTATTAATCTTCCGGCTAAAGTTTTATCCTGGCAAAAAGAAGTAACACAAAACACCACTAATATTGGTAACAAAAAAATTCTGATCATGTGTCAATAGTTTTTAGTTTAAGTAAAACAAGTCTTCAAGTATAATAGCAAAATTTTAAATATTTTTTAGAATGAAATGTTCATTTAATAGTTGATTTTTTGAATTCATCCATTTTGCTGAACATACTATTTAATAACGTAGTACAATGGTCGCAATCAAGTGAAAAAACAAAGGTTAACGGTGAAAAAATATTTTATTTTTATTTTGCAGATCATTCAAATTTAAAGAAATACAATGATTAAATCTTACAAGCTTTATTGTAATTTAATTTCCAATATTTTTTAATACAATAAAAGGAGGCGCTTTTTTCCATTCAGCAGCGGGCCTGTTTATTATTGGGCCAATTGAAAAGTTTCCCAAAACAATATCAGGTTTACCATCCCCATCAATATCACCTGTATCCATCGTGAGCCAGCGGCCTGCTTCAGCGCCCGGTAAAGTCAATGGTAAAAAATTAAGATTCCCTGTATTCTTTAGATAAACAAACCCTTCCTGTGGCTGATTTGTGTAATCCGCAAAAAAAGAAATAGCCGCTATGTCCAGGTCTCCATCGCCATCAAAATCCCTGGCCATCGCTTTATAGCACCCATTAATAGGATAGAAAAATTTTTGTATAAAATGATTTGATTTATCATTCATAAAAATATATACTCCATGATAAGGTTTTAAAACCGGGGAGTAGTCTGCATTATCACCGCAGGTATAAATAATATCCGGGTATCCGTCATTATTAAAATCAGCGAGCTCAAAATAAGAAGAACCATATGAAGGCGGAAAGCGCAGCAATTGTTCCTGCTTAAAGCTACCGTTGCCCAGGTTAGTGAAAAGAATAATGGATTCATCTCCCTGCGCGAATAATACCATAATATCCTGCAGGCCATCGTTATTGTAATCATTGATATAAGCCTTTATAGCGCCGGGCAATGGCCTTAATATGTGACGTATATAATTGTTATTTCCCAAATTTTCCATCCATGATAAGGCACCTGTAACGTAGCCAAATTCACAAATAAGATAATCGGTTTTTTTATCATTATTAAGGTCAGTTGCTGTTATTTGAACAGGGCGCTGCAGGCTATCAAATAATGGCTGGGATTCTTCCGCATATTTTGCACTTGCAAGGGCATTCACAAAAATTGCTTTTCCATATCTCCCATTATTAGGGTTCATAATGCCAATATCACAGGCAAGTAAATTTTTACCTTCCTTATCAAAATTTACTATTGGCCCATTGTTGTGTATTGAATCAGTGATATTTAATTGCTTATTTAAAATAAAAGTAGCCTTCCTGGAAACGTCGCTTATTATAATTCTACGATCGTTATTGGAGGTATCAATGCAGATGAATGAAGTAGATGAATAAGGATAAGAAAAAGAAGGAATCTCAATTTTAAAAAGTGATGTGTCTTCAGAAATCTGATGTTGTTTTTGTTGCCCGGGCATTGTATCCGGTGATGTGGCCGTGTAATAATCAATTATATTTTGCCATTCTTCATATTTTACAACAGGAAGTTTGGGATAGTAATTACTGTCAAGTAAATGATCATATTTACTGGAAGGGTATGGTCTCATATTATAAGTAAAAATTCCTAACCTCGGACCCATATTGGGAAGTACGCCTTGATCCCATGATGAAGAATTTACAAGGTCCGGCTCCGGAAGCATATGACAGGATTGGCAATATCTTGCAGCTAATTTTTCTCCTTTCTCAATACTTGAATATGAAACCTGCGAATGACTTATATTTCTGTTATATTTTTTTTTACAAGAAGTGAAAAATAAAAACACTAAAAATATAACCTGTAAATTTCTCAGAGGACAATTAAATTTTACAGGCATTTTTTTTAATACATTTTATGAGCATTGTAAATCACATTTTTATCTTACGAATATTTCCCCTGGCATCCTTTATCTCTATTGATGCAACATTGCTATCAACATTCAGGAAGCGGCCCGATTGTGATAAGAAAGACGAGCCATAGTCAATATTAACGATCCTGGATTTACCATTTTTATAAATTATTTTGGCACTTATATCCATCGGTTTCATCTCAATTGTTCTTACATTTTTGTTCAGGCTAAAAACTTTTAATGGCCCTTTATTCTGGCTTGCCGCTATTAATACTTTGCCTTCGGGGCCAGTTAGTTTTATTAGCGCTTTACCATTGCCGGGCACAAACCAACCGCTTTTTAAAATAGGCTCCGTATTAAATCCCCATTTACCATTTCCTTTAAGAAAAACTCCATTGCATGCATCATATCTTCCCACTGATACTTCAGTACCATAATCATTTCCATTGATAAGAATATCTAAATTTCCATCGCCATCAAAGTCTTCAGCAAGCATTCCATTCATACAGGAATATTGTGCTGATGATGGGAGTGCACTCATAGTAAACTTTCCACCTCCGTCGTTTTTAATATAACTGTTATTAAAATCATTTGCCTGCAATACCAAAGCATCTTTCATTTCATCTTTAGAAAACATCTCACTGAAAGGAGCTGACGCATAAGATTTATAGTTTTGATATTTGGCTCTAAAAGAAATTATTTGTTTGGTGATATCATCCCTGGTGTGCACCGGAAATTCTTTTTTAAAAGTATCAGTTTGTGAAGCAGGAAGGAAGATCGTAGGTATCGCATCGTAACTGCCATTCTTATCAAAATCCTTTGCGTAAATTTTTACCGGGTATTGATCACTGGCTTTATAAAATGAATTCAGTCCAAGGTTTCCAACGATATAATCAATATCCCCATCGTTATCGAAATCGCCGGGAACTATACTTGTCCACCATCCTGAATGATTGTTGATCCCTGATGCGACACTTATATCTTTAAGCCTTCCCTTATCATTTTTAAGAAATTTAATCGGCATCCATTCGCCTGCCAATACAAGATCCAGCCAGCCATCATTATCAAAATCAGTCCATACAGCATCGCATACCATTCCTATATCGTTCAGTGATTTAGCAACAGTATTCGTAACATCAGTAAACTTAATTATCCCGTTTTTGGAATCATTTCGATAAATGAAACTTGAAACAGGCCGCGGATATTTTCCAGGGTCTACCCTTCCCGCAATAAACAAATCAAGATCTCCATCGCGATCAAAATCGGCAACACGGACACACGATTTACTGCCAAAATTTTGAGGTAGCGCAGTAGTATCAAGAGTAAAATTTCCTTTGCCATCATTAATGTAAAATTTATCCCGGTATGTTGTTGAATTTCCAGGAGCTATATAACCCCCGGACGCTATATAGATATCTGGGTCTCCATCGCCATCGGCATCAAATAAACTAATCCCCATATCTATGGATTGAAAAGTTGAATCAGTTTGGGTAAGTTGAGGCAATATTTTCTTTATGAACTTACCGGAAGGCTGTTGAAGTAAAATCATTGCTCCCTGGGTGGAGTTGCCGCCTACAACTATATCTTCAAGACTGTCACCATTTATATCTCCTGCTGCCAGTGCAGGCCCATATTCTGAAAACTTATGTGGCAACAATTTTTGAACATTAAAATCTATCAAATCTTTTTGCTTGTGCGTATATTGAAATTGAAGTGAATCAGTAATATCTGTTAATAGAACTCCAGGATCAATTATCTGTCGATACCAACTATAATTTTGATTCGCATTTTGAATGTCGACTTTCAAAACCTGGTCTGTCTTAACATTTAATATTACCTGCTTTTTATTATTTGGCCACTTTATTATTACCGAATCAATTTCAGCAACATTTCCCAATCCAAAATGCGGTTCTTTTTGTATTGAAGATAAATAACCTCTATAAGGATTCTCTTCATAAGCTTGCTGCTTTCCCAGGTAATATAATTCTATCCATGTACCAAGCCCGTCACGATTCAATGAATCTCCTTTAAGGTTAATAGATAAAAAATGGTTAGCATCTTTGGAATCATGCGAACTTGTGTTCTCGTAAAGAAATGCTTCATCATTTATGTTATTTATAATTACATCCATATCCCCGTCATTATCAAGATCGGCGTATGCACCACCATTTGAGAAAGATGGCGTTGCAAGCCCCCAGCTATCAGTTTCATTACTAAATGTTATATCTCCGTTATTATGAAAGCCATAATTATGAATTTTTACCTGGGGTATTTGCTCTAATGTGTATTGCTTACCTGCAACTGAATATGATGAACCGCGAAAGGCTACAAAATCATGATCGGTAACGTCTTTCGGAAAGCCATTCGTAATAATTATATCGCGGAAGCCATCATTATCATAATCTGTAACAAGAGGGGTCCAACTCCAATCCGTTTCTGCAATACCAGAGAAATAGCCCACGTCGCTAAATATGGGATCACCTGTTGAATCATTTTCATTCATTCGTGGCCCCTGGTTAAGCTGCAAAGTGTTTCTTACATATTGATACTGGTAACCATATAGATCACTGTTTTGGTATGATTGATAGCTGTTAGCATTCATCATCATTTTTTTTCTATAGTTATCTTCAGGGTTCATGTCGAGCTCAATTACATCAGAGAGCCCGTCATTATTTATGTCTATCACATCCTGTCCCATACCGTTTGCAGAAGTATGTTTAAAATAGGATGATGCCTTATCAGTAAAAGTTCCATCGTGATTGTTTATATAGAGCAGGTCATTCGATAAAAAATCGTTTGTAACAAAAACATCTTTATAACCATCTTTATTGAAGTCTGCGATCGAAACAGAATGCCCATAGCCTTCAATAGTTATTCCGGCTTCCTTTGAAACATCAGTAAACACGGGATGCTTTAATTGGGGATTCCAGTTATTACGATAAAGCCTGTCAGTGCTGGGATTTCTGCCATCGGTAACCTTAGGGCGAAAAGTAGAAGGATTGTCACGCTTTGATATTTCATTTACTACAAGAAACATATCAAGATCCCCATCATTATCAGCATCAAAGAAAGCAGCCATGGTAGAATGTGTAGTATCATTAAGACCATATTCAGCAGCCATATCTTTAAATACAGGAACCGCGTTTTTATCTAAACCCTGGTTTATATAAAGGAGATTTTGTCGCTTCTCCGGATCTTTATCCATAGACACACTCACATAAATATCCTGCCAGCCATCGTTGTTGATATCAATTATGCTCGCGCCCCTGGCCCAGCGGCCCTTACCTTCCACACCGGCTTCCTTTGTAACATCATCGAATTTTAGCTTGCCCGTATTTAAATACAATTTATTTGATACCAGGTTCCCGGTAAAATAAATATCCTGTAATCCATCATTATTAAAATCTCCAATGCCGACCCCGCCTCCATTATAAATATTGGTCACATCAAGTGGATTCAAGGTATCGTTTTCAATAATCTGGTTATTAAAATGAATACCGGATCGATCAGAAGAAATTTTATTGAAAAGTGGATGTTTGTTATTACAGGAGATAATTAGAAAAAATGACAAGTGCACTAGGCAGGTATATTTTCTAAATGCAGTTGACCTGAGTGACATCATAAGGGGTATTAAAGAAATAAGGAAAGGTATTCATTAAAGAATGAAAACCTTTCCTTATAAAAATAAAATAAAACTAATAACCTGGATTCTGAACGAGTACTGACCCGTATTTTGCCGCTAAATCTATAATTGAAGCGGGAATAGGGAAATATTCATTTTTGTTTGCTGTGAACGAAGCCGTTTGTTTATATGTACGTTTAGTCTTTTCTACAGCCAAATAATCATTTAAAGTCTGAGCAGCAATGCCCCATCTTACAAGGTCAAAAAACCGATGGCCTTCATGAGCTAATTCCAATCTTCTTTCAAAACGTACTGCATCCGTAGCGTACAATTTATCTGTCCAGGGTGTATTATATGTATCAATTACATAATTAGCATCAGCGCCTGGAACCCAACTTGCAGGGCTTTTAGCCCTTGCCCGCACCAGGTTTACATACGTCCGCGCAGTTTCTAATAAACCAACTTCTATTTCAGCTTCAGCAGCCATTAATAATACATCTGCATAGCGTATGATATAAACGTCTTTTGCAGTAATATTTCTCCATCCTGAAGAGGTGAGCGTATTTTGATCTTTTTTTGAATAAATATGTTTTTTAGGGGCAAAAGGGCCGGCGTAGTTTTGATCCCTTACCCACGAGTATCCCGGCTCCGGGCCCCAATCCCAGAATGGAATACCTCTTCTTCCAACGTTCCAATCCAATCTTGGATCTAATGGAGTAACCTTATCATTTGTATATGGATCTGCATCCTTTAATCCCTGGTCATTTTTTAGATCTGAATTGTTAAAAGTTCCGAATAAGGGTAAGCCCGTAGCGCTTGTCTTATGCGCATTTACCAGGTTTTGCGATGGCTGAAAAAAACCACAACACCCGAAAGCACCACCATATGGAAAAGCAAGCCCTAAAGAGCGTTCACCACTTCCATCCACGTTTCCTGAAGCTGCGGTGGCGATGGAAAATACTTTCTCAGGATTCATACTTTCAAATTCTGCATCAAAGTTTTTCCAATACGCATTTTGTAGTCCGTATTTTACCCCCTCTGAAGTTTGGCCACTCATTATTATAACATCAAATAATGCCTTAGCCTCAGTGTATTTATGTTCAAACATATACACTTTCGCCAAATAACAGGCAGCAGCCCATTTATTTACCTTACCACTTGCGTCCTGTTTCTCAGGCAAATTGTCATAAGCAAATTTAAAATCAGCTTCAATTTGTGGCCACACATCCGTTGAATTGTTATAGGTAGTTGTGGTATCCGAAATATATGGAATTTTATTCCACATCTTCTTTGCCTCAAAGTGATAATGTCCCCTTAAAAACCTCGCCTGCCCGATTATATTGTTTTTCTCATCCGCAGCGAAAATTATGGCTGGATCATTGGCTAAAGTAATAACTCCATTGGCCCTGGAAACTCCTTCATATACTGCTAACCATTTATTATAAAAATAGCGATTGGTAGGCTGCGATTTATATTGTTCAACTTCTGTCATTTGAGGCTGGTCATTTGCATCTGTCCCTTTATAATCATCATCGGCTGCAACACCAGCTGTTCCCCAGTTGACCGCTGAAGTTTCCCAGGCATCTCCTGCTACACCCTGTCCATCAAGAACACCATATACACCTATTAATAACGCCTTTAAAGCTTTTATATTTGTTACCTGGTCTGATCCATATTGCCCATAGGGCTGTGCATCCAAAAAGCTCTTCTTACAAGCATGCAAAATGATAATGCTCATAATTGCAAGAGGAATAGACCATAATAGTTTTTTATTTCGTTTCATCGTGAAATTTTAGAAATTAATAATATTAGAAAACAAGATTTAAACCAAATGTTATGATCCTGGGGGTTGGGAAATTTCCATAATCAACACCGAGGCTGTTAGCATCGACTTTTGAATCTCTGTAACTGCCCCTACCTACTTCCTGTGTAGTAATTTCGGGGTCTAATCCTGTATATTTAGTTATAGTAAATAAATTTTGAGCTTGAATGTAAATTCTTAACCTGTCAATTCCGGCTTTATTAAGAACACTGGCGGGAATAGTATAGCCTAATGATAAATTTCTTAATCTTAAGTACCCTCCCGGCTCAACATAATAACTTACAGGAACCTGCCCGCTTGCACCGTCAGAACCATCTAAAACCGGAAGCTTGGCATTTGTATTGGTGGGAGTCCAGCTATCGTACAATACTCTTTTGTCCCTGTTTCCCTGGAATGTATTAAAATCTGTCCAATAACGGGTGTAATTCACAATTTGCCCGCCTTTTTTCCAATATAAAAATGTTGAGAGATCAAAGTTTTTATAGGAAGCATTCAGGTTTATACCCATAGTAAAGTCCGGATGGGGGCTTCCCATAAAGGCTCTATCATCTGGTGTAATTTTACCATCAGGCTTACCATTAGGCCCTGATAAATCTTTATACCTCCATTTCCCAATGCCCTTATTTGCCTGATCTAAAGCATCAACTTCCCCCTGATTCTGGAAAAAACCATCTATTATATAACCAAAAAAACTAGATATGGGCCTGCCTTTGACAGAACGATTAAATGGATCAATCCTTGACCTGTTGCCTTCAAAGAATGGATCTGCTATATCTCCGACAGTATTCCTGTAAAGAGAAAATGTTATTCCCGCATCAATTCTTAAATTTTTACTTGTAACAGGTTTATAATTTACAGAAAGATCTATCCCTTTATTTTTCATGTCGCCTATATTTACAGGCTGCCTGCCAACATTACCAAAAAGGATAGGATCTAATTGTCTTTCATAAAGCAAATCTGTTGTTTTGCGTTTGTATAGATCCAGCACAATATTTACACTATTACTAAATAAAACTGCATCCAAACCAATATTGGTTGTAGCTGATTGTTCCCATTTAATATTGGGGTTACCAATAGTGTTATGTCTCAAACCAGGCGAAAAACCAGTGTTACTTCCATCAATTGGGTAGCCCGCACTATAGCTATCAAATACAAAAGATGTAAGGAAACCAAAATCCCGGATATTATCATTGCCAAGTGTTCCGTAGCCTGCACGCAGTTTAAGATCATTCAGCCAGGGTATCTTACCATTTAAGAATTTTTCCTCAGAAATACGCCAGCCAACACTTACAGCGGAAAAATCTCCATACTTATTATTAGGTCCAAAAGCGTTAGATGAACCATCTCTCCGATATGTTCCACTCAGTAAATATTTATCTTCATAATTATAATCTATTCTGGCAATAACCGGAGAATATTTTCTATAACGGTATTCATATCCTCCTCCGGAAGGAGTTGTGCTACGCCCCGAACCTACCTGCCAAAAATTTCGGTCGAATGAAAAGTAATCGTTGTTATGTGCATCCGTTCCTCTTCCGCCACCTTCCACCATTTCTGTTCCCACCAGGGCGCGGACATCATGCCTATCTAAAAAAAGCTTATGGAAACTTAAGGTATTATACCAGGTCATTTGATAGTCATATCGATGATATTCATTAAAACTTCCTGTTCCTCCCCTGCCTTCAGCATTTTCATAAGAAGGCACTCCAAAATCATAGCTGGTATTAGTCCCATAATCCAGCCCAATTACTGATTTGGCTGTAAAATATCTTAAAAAATCAACTTCAGCATATGCAGAGCCGATCACTCCAACTTTCCTATCCTTATTGTCCTTACGCCTGAAGGCTGATGCATAAGGATTTTCCGCATTTCCCAGGTTGGAACCTCTTGATCCGGCAAAGTTGCCTTTTATATCATACACTGGAATGATGGGCTGCATCCTGTAAGCCATAGAAAGGGAATTACCTTCTCGTTGGTTATCAAAACCATGATTGTCGATGTAACTTAATTGCAGATTCTCACCAACCCGGATTTTATTTTTGATAATAAAATTAGTGTTGGCTCTAACGGAATATCTTTTATAGCCGGTGTAAACAAGAATTCCGTCCTGGTCAAAATAACCTAATCCAAGGAGGTAATTACCTGTTTCGCTACCACCCGATACGGATACATTATGGCTCATCATAGGTGCCGTCCGGGTGACTGCGCCAAGCCAATCCGTTCCGGTTTTATTGGCAGCTACAATCAGATAGGTATTAATAACTCCAGGAGTGCCATTATCTACATCGTTCAGATCCAGCTTATACAGATCAGGATTTGCAAGCGGATCGCCAGCCTGTACACCGCTTGCGGTGCCTGCTAATATATATTCAGGAATGACCGGTATTGGAGTTTTAGTAAGACCTCCGTTATAT
>DASYOM010000217.1:0-14391 GCA_036007765.1 Chitinophagaceae bacterium
CGTCTATTTGAGAAATGTCGCCTTTTCCTTTTAAGAAATAATTGAAGAAAGGAATTTCAAAATGTTGCTGATAATATTCACTTGTGTTGGAACCAAATTGAATATTACCATGGTGAGTTCCATCATGATTTGCCCATTGGCTATGATACCACGGCCCTTCAACAATTTTATTAAAAGCTTTACCGGGATTATTTTTCTCTGCAGCTTTATAAGAATTCCAGGCTCCCCAGCAATCTTCTGCATCGAACAAACCACCGACCCATAACATAGCGGGTTTTAAATTCTTTGTCGCGTTACGGGCATCACGCGCCTGCCACCAGGTATCGTAATTTGGATGAGACATCAGGTCTTTCCAAAATGCAATAGAATCACCGGTATATTTTGTAAAATTTTTTAAGCCGCCCATTTCAAGAAAAAATTTATAATTATCATGAGCCGGATAACCAACTGACCGTGCGGGTACGGAAGTTGGCCCGGGATGCGGCTGTCCAAAACCACTACCTAATGCAGAATAAAAATCAAAAGCATCCATTACAAAAAATACACCCTTGTGATGAAAATCATCACCCATAAACCAATTGGTAACAGGGGCCTGTGGGCTTACTGCTTTTAATGCGGGATGATTGCTTGCCGCCGCCATTGTGGAATAAAATCCGGGATATGAAATTCCAAATACGCCTGCATTACCATTGTTGTTGGGAATATTTTTTACAAGCCAGTCTATTGCATCATACGTATCACTTGCCTCATCTGTTTCATTACCTTTTTTATTTGCGTTAAAAGGCCGTACATCCACAAATTTGCCTTCACTCATCCATCTTCCACGAACATCCTGAATTACCATTATATAACCTTCTTTAAAATATTCATTTTCATAACTGTTCCAAAAATCTCTAAAATTATTTTCTCCGTAAGGTGCGCATGAATAGGGAGTTCTGGAAATAAGTATAGGATGTCTATCCGTTTTATCTTTTGGAATATATATAGAGGTAAATAATTTTATTCCATCACGCATGGCAATGGATTTTTCCATCTTTATGTAATTATTTACTATCCAGGTACTGTCTGCATTTTGAGAGTATGATGCAAAAGAGAAAGAAAAAAGGATGAATAAAAATGAGTTTCTTTTCATGAAGATGTTTTAGAAATTAAATTTAATCAATGATTACAAGTTGATGCCCGGAAATTTTATCTTTCGTCATATACATTGTATCAATGAATTTTTTTTATCATGAAAGCTCAGACAATATTAAATCCATTTTCGTTTATCTATAGTTGCATATCGAAAAAGATTATCTATTTTTCTAAAACAAAATCTCTTCACCAAAACGTAAAAGTCATGAGTACAGAAATTTTCAAATCACATTAACTGGCTTGCTGTGTTAGTGGGCGGCCTCGCTTATTTTTTTCTTGGGGCAATATGGTACACCGCACTCTTCGGAAAAAAATGGCAGTCATATAATGCCGCGCTTATGAATGCACCGGATGCAAAAAAAGGAGCAGCTATCACTATGATAATATCATTTCTATTAATGTTATTATGCGCTATTGGCTTATCCATACTTGCAACCCGGTTTGGAATTTTTGGCTGGATGGGAGGATTAAAACTTGGCCTTATCACCGGCTTCTGCTTTGCTGCAACAGCAGTGCATATTTCTTATGTGTACGAAAAAAGGCCTTTAGGCCTTTACCTTATCAACGGCTTGTACAATGTTGCGGGAAGTATTATTGCGGCAATAATAATTTGTTGGTGGAGATAAAACTAAGATCAGTTTTAAGTTGCCAATATTCAATATTAACGAAAAGTAAGTCTTGGAAAAATTAATCACCAACCTTTGTTACTTTAAGCACATTGGTTGGCAAATGAAGATTTACCGGCGTACTTCCCGTATTTACAACAATATCTCCATTTTTAAGAAATCCTCTTTCTTTTAAAATGCCAATCTCGTCAAAGAAAATTTCATCCAGGCTTACTTCTTCTTCATAAAATAATGCACGCACACCCCAGCTAAGACTCAGTTGATTGATAAGGCTTCTTTCTTTACTGAAAATATATAAAAGTGATTTTGGCCTGTAGCTGCTCAGCATAAAGCCGGTATATCCACTTTGTGTCATTCCAATTAATGCATCTGCTTTCACGTCTGCGGCAAGCTTGCAAGCACTATAGCACAATGCATCGCTCAAGAAAGAAGGTGATTGAGGTTGCGGGAAGAGAATATCGTCCCTGTTATAGTCGTAAGCTGTTTTTTCTATTTCAAGAATAATTTTACTCATGGTTTCTATTACAAGAACAGGATGCTGGCCTGTGGCTGTTTCACCACTTAGCATTAAAGCATCTGCTCCTTCAAGAACCGCATTGGCAACATCTGTAATCTCGCTCCTGTTGGGCTTTATACGGTCTATCATACTTTCCATCATCTGTGTAGCCACAATCACAGGTTTGGCACGGTGCATACATTTGCGAATTATCTCCTTTTGTATCAATGGCACTTTTTCAATAGGCAATTCTACGCCGAGGTCACCACGTGCAATCATTATACCATCGCTTTCAAGAATAATATCGCGGATATTGGTTACCGCTTCAGGCTTTTCAATTTTGGCAATAACTTTAGCTTTGCTCTTTCTTTCTTTCAAAATATTTTTTAATCCAATAATATCTTTTACTTCTCTTACAAATGAAAGTGCAATCCAGTCAACATTTTGGGTAAGAATGAATTCAAGATCCGCCAGATCTTTTTCTGTTAAAGCAGGCAGGGAAATTTTTGTATCGGGAAGATTAAGCCCTTTCTTCGAGGAAAGAATGCCGCCCACCTTCACCACTACTTCCACATCGTTATTATCAAGAATTTTGCTAACCTTAACCTCAAGCTTTCCATCATCAATCATGATGATGTTTCCTATCACCACATCATTATGAAGGTTAGGATAACTCACGTAAATTCTTTCGAGGTTACCAATACATTTTGTATTAGTAAAAGTGAGCTTATCCCCGGGATTTATTTCAAGTGCGTTGTTTTCTATTTCACCTACGCGTAATTTAGGGCCTTGCAAGTCGGCAAGTATTGCAATATTATAAGGGAGCGATTTATTTATTTGCCGGATATTTTCAATTATAACTGCTTTATTTTCATAAGAGCCGTGCGAGAAGTTCAGGCGAAAAACGTTTACGCCTGCCGTTACAAGTTCTACCATGGAATCGTAACTATCACTGGCAGGCCCAATAGTTGCTACGATCTTTGTACGCTTTGTTGAATGTTCCAGGCCCGCTTTTTTATCCATATCAGCATGGGCATATTTTTTAATATTTCTAGACATTTATTTGTTTAGTTTATAGTTTGTAGTTCTTAGTTTTTAAACAACTCTGAACTTGAACTTCATACTTCGAACATCGCACACCGGAGCATTAATATTTACGATGAAAGTATTCTCACGATCTTCATCCACTCTTCGCTAATTTTTTGCTTCTTTTTTACGGCTTCATTAAGTGGTATATAATGCATGCGGTTGTTTACAATGCCAACAAATACATTATACCTTTCTTCCATCAGGCATTCAACTGCAGCGTAGCCCATGCGGCTTGCAATAAGCCTGTCAAGGCATGTTGGTGCGCCGCCCCTTTGAATATGCCCGAGAATACAAACCCGTACTTCCTGGTCTGGCATTCTTTCGATAATTATTTTCGACAATTCATTCGCACCAAATTCTTCACCTTCAGCAACCACGATAATATTCACTAATTTTTTTCTGCCATGCTTTTCTGCCAGTGCCTTTATGATATCCTCAATGTCTGTTCTTCTTTCAGGAATTAAAATATTTTCTGCACCAGTTGCAATACCACTATGCAAAGCTATGTACCCGGAGTCGCGGCCCATCACTTCGATAATAAAAAGCCGGTCATGTGCATCAGCAGTATCTCTTACTTTATCAATTGCCTCTACGGCGGTGTTAACGGCGGTATCAAAACCTATCGTAAAATCTGTGCCTGAAATATCTTTATCTATAGTACCAGGTAACCCGATACAGGGTATATCAAATTCGTTGCTGAATATTTGAGCGCCCCTGAAAGATCCATCCCCGCCAATAATGACAAGGCCGTTGATGTCAAATTTTTTTAAATTCTGATAAGCTTTTTCGCGGCCTTCATAGGTGAAAAATTCTTTACACCTCGCGGTTTTTAAAATTGTTCCGCCACGTTGAATGATGTTAGCAACGCTTTTACTTTCCATCTTAGTTATATCCCCATCTATCATTCCCTGGTATCCTCTCAGGATCCCAAATACTTCTATTTTATTATAAATTCCTGTGCGTACAACTGCTCTTATTGCAGCATTCATTCCCGGTGCATCTCCTCCTGATGTAAGAACCCCTATTTTAGTTACTTTTCTCTGGGACATTAAAATAAATTTCCGGTTAGTTTTTTGATTATTATTTTAAAAGCGTCAAAAATACATATTTACAATTAGTAATACTGATTTACAATTTTTTTTAGATAAAACCCTTTAAAAAAGTAATTATTCAAAATTTTGTTCAACGAAGGATTTTAATATTTTGGGAATTTTGCCCTCACAACACCATTTTAATTTTACTAATGGGAATAGAATAAATCTTCTTAAGAATTACCAGTGATACAAAATCTTATATACAAATAATTTAACTTCATTTCAAATTGGAAAAAAAATGAAAAACCATATTTTCTTTATACTGATGATGATAAGCACCGTTTCTTTTTCGCAAATAAAATATCCTGAAACTAAAAAAGTAAACCAGGCCGACAATTATTTTGGAACAAACGTAGCCGATCCATATCGCTGGCTTGAAGATGATAACAGCGAAGAGACTAAACGATGGGTTGAGGCCGAAAATAAAATAACTGAAGAATATCTCTCTAAAATCCCATTCCGGGATAAAGTAAAATCGAAGCTGGAAGAGATGTGGAACTACGCAAAATATGGTTCTCCTTTTAAAGAAGGGGAATATTATTATTACTATAAAAACGATGGCCTGCAAAATCAAAGTATATTGTACCGGCAGCGGGGCCTTGATGGAACTCCAGAAATTTTTATCGATCCAAATAAATTAAGTAAAGACGGAACCGCGGCAATAGGAACACCCTCTTTCAGCAGGAATAAAAAATATGCCTCTTACCTTGTTGCACAGGCTGGCAGCGACTGGCAGGATGCACATGTAATGAATGATGCAGATAAAAAATTACTAAATGACGAAGTGAATTACATAAAATTCAGTGGTATCTCCTGGAAGGGAGATGATGGATTTTATTACAGCCGGTACCCAACACCTGACGAGAAAAGTAAGCTTACCAATCAAAACCAAAATCATAAAGTGTACTATCACAAATTGGGCACTCCCCAAAGCAGTGATAATTTAATTTATGAAGACACAGCGCATCCTTTAAGAACTGTTGGAGCCGGGTTGAGCGAGGATGAGCATTTTTTAATTCTCGGTAAAAGTGAAGGCACGAGCGGGGCTGAGATCTGGGTAAAGGATATGAAGAATACATCTGCAGATAATGCTTTTAAATTATTGATAAAAGGTTTTGATACCGAAGCTGATTTTATAGATAATGACGGAGATAAATTATTAATACGCACTAATGCCGATGCCCCAAACTATAAAGTGGTTCTTATAGACCCTGATAGGCCTGCAAAGGAAAACTGGAAGACTATTATTCCTGAGCGAAAAGAATTATTGGAATCAGTCGGTACTGCCGGCCACAAATTATTTCTTTCCTATCTGCAGGATGCCTCAAGTAGGATTTACCAAACCAATTACAGCGGAAATCTTGAAAGAGAAATTACATTGCCGGGAATTGGTTCTGCAGGCGGCTTTGCCGGCAATGCAGATGATAAAGAAATCTTCTATAGCTATACATCTTTTGACTATCCACCTGCTATTTTCAGGTACAACATTAGTTCAGGTCAAACAGATCTTTTCAGGAAGAGCGAGGTAAAAATAAACGCAGATAATTACCAGACCGTACAATCATTTTTTAATAGTAAAGATGGCACGAAGGTTCCATTGTTTATTACATATAAAAAAGGCCTTAAGCTTGATGGCAATAACCCCGTATTATTATATGGCTATGGAGGATTTAATATTCCACTCACTCCCGGATTTTCTATTTCAAACGCGTTTTTTCTTGAACAAGGAGGTGTTTCGGTGATAGTAAATTTAAGGGGAGGAAGCGAATATGGCGAGTCATGGCATAAGGCTGGCATGCTTGAAAAAAAGCAAAATGTTTTTGATGATTTTATCGGCGCAGCTGAATTTTTAATTGATAAAAAGTATACAAATCCCGGAAAGCTTTCTATACGCGGGGGCAGTAATGGCGGCCTTCTCGTAGGTGCTGCAATGACGCAAAGACCAGAGCTTTTTAAAGTGGCCATTCCGCAGGTAGGCGTAATGGATATGTTGCGCTATCATAAGTTTACAATAGGCTGGGCATGGGCTACTGAATATGGAAGGAGTGACAAAAAAGAGGATTTCGAAAACCTTTATAAATATTCGCCATTGCACAATTTAAAACCCGGGATAAAATATCCTGCAACGCTTATAACCACTGCTGATCATGATGACAGAGTGGTGCCTGCGCACAGTTTTAAATTTGCCGCAACGTTACAGGCGGATAATGATGGCACCAATCCTGCATTAATTCTTATAGAAACAAAAGCAGGGCATGGCGCAGGAAAACCTACCGGCAAACAAATTGAGGAGGCTGCAGATATCTGGAGCTTTGTGATGTATAATTTGGGAATGGAGTATAGGGAGTAATGATCAATGGGCAGAATGCCTGGACTAAAGAGGCCCAGGCTTTATAACATCAAGAATAATACTATTAATTTTTAACTATCAATTCATTGCAAGTGATTTGGGTTTTTGCAACTTTTAATAAAGCGTTGTCAAATTTTTCAACACCGGAACACACATAGTAAAATTAAATGCTACATCTGAGAATATGATTGCTATATCAACGCAGGGGGTTAATTGGGTAAGCCCAAAATGAGTTGACAGAGAGAAAAGAAGTATTTAGGATTCAAAAAATCTCATATGAATTTCAACACACATGCCAGATAATGAAATATAGGATTACACCATCAAATATTATTTGTGCCATACTAGTTGTATACGATTTATATCTTTTTATAGCCCCGAAATCAATCAATGATATAATTGCAAGAGCTTATTTAATTCCAATTATTGTAATCGGAATTATTATTGATTGTATACTACAATACATAATTAAAAAAAGAGCTTGGCTATTTGCTGTAGAAATTGTGTTAGTAATTTCGATAGTTGTGATAAATCAACTACCCTAATTCAGTTCCCTGAATAGCGCAGGAATGAGGCGAAGGTTTTGCGTATAGCTTCCTGTGCTTTTCGAATTTGAAGAATGGCAGTAATAAAATTGATCAGTATTTAAGGCACAAGAAAGCTTTGCTTCAGTCTATGCGTCATTCTTGCGCCAGGCAAAGGGACATAGCATTTCATTATTGTATATTTACAAAAAGTAAAAAAATGATAATAGAAAGAACATCAGAAGAAGTAGTTTTTCGTTTACCATCTTCAACCAAATTGGAAGATTTACAGGATATTGCTAATTTGTTTACATTCAAAGAAATATCCCAGAAATCAAAAGCAACTCAAAAAGAGGTAGATGATTTAGTGAAAAAAATCAAAAAGGGTCGTTGGGCTAAAACAAAACAGAAATTAGGATTATGAGAGTTGTCGTTGACACCAATATTGTATTCAGCGCAATTTTAAATACTAATAATAAAATTTCCCAAATTATTTTGCAACCTAAGTCCAGGTTGAATTTATATTCTACCAACCAACTTGAATATGAACTGGCTGAACATTGGGATAAACTTAAAAAAATTTCTAAATATTCGGATATTGAACTTCACAAGGCCGCCACTTTAATTATTTCCAGAATAAGGTTTATTAATGTGGAACTAATTCCAGCAAAATTATTCGGTAAAGCAGAAAAATTGAAAGCGATATAGATATTGATGATACTGAATTTGTTGCATTAACTGAGCACGTTAGGGGAAAACTGTGGACAGGAGATAAGGAATTAATTAAAGGTTTAAAAAAGAAAAATTGGAATCATACAGTTTCCATAAATGAATTATATAAACTTATAGTAAAACGCCTTTAGCTAATCTTCAACTGGAGCAAGGCTACCGTGCCGCTGATGGCGCAAGAGTTTTCCATCAAACATCTCCTAGCATTTTTCTTGCCTGCTCTTTCCATCCTCCAGATTATCCAGTCCTTTCTACTCTCGTGAATATTATTTTTTATCGCAGTTTTTTAGTTCCAGTGACGTATGCTTCTCCAGATCTCTCACAATGTCTTCAAGGTTATCCTTTTTGCTTCCTATTATCATATGAATGTGACTGTGCATTATGCGCCAGCCATAAATTTCAAGCCCTTTCTTTTCCTGGCAATGTTTCCAGGAGTCTATAATTACCTGAAAGTATTCTTCCCTCACGAAAACGTCTATCCAATAAACTGTGGCGAAAGAAATAAAATAGAGTTTATCGTTGTCGTGAAATTTATATTTTCTGCTCATTAATTAAAAATACAAATCTCTTTTCTACACCGCACAGGTATAGCTTACGCACAAAGCCAGGCTACCTTGCGCTAACGAAACTTTTTATATGCTTGGACCAAATGGGGGCAGTTGACAATCCTGAAAAATTAGCGAAAGGTTTAAAAGCAGCATTGGATAAAACAAATTCTAAAAGGTAAATACAAAGATTGTTTGTTATTAGTGTTTGGATTTTTCTCTGTATATAAAACTTTTATGCAAACACTTCAATACGCCTACACAACAAAAAAGATTTTGCCCCTGAATAGTGCAGGAATGAGGCGAAGGTTTCGCGTATAGCTTCCTGTGCTTTACAAATTTGAAGAATGGCATTAATAAAATTAATCAGTATTTTATGGCACAAGAAAGCTTGGCTTCAGGCTATACGTCACTCTTGCGCCAGGCAATTCAGCGTCTGGGTTTCATCCCACTCGCTTTGCCTGGCAATGAAAACTGTCGGGACAGAGACTTTTAAAAATTAAGCGTCAGTCCCGCAGAAGGCTTGATAACTGTTGTGGTGTAATCTTTACCATAGTTAAAATTGCAATTCAATACAATTGCCACATTAGAAATTGCAAAGTTAAAACCTACTGTAGAGGAATAATAATTTAACTGTGTACTTTGAAAATCAATGCCATTTGATGAGGCAATAGTTTGCTCGTTATAAATCTGGCGACCTACACCGGTACTTAAGCGCAGAATTTCTCCTAAAAGCACGCCACCTTCCACTTCGTAAAAATTGTTGGATGAGCCTTGGTCAAGAGCCGTAGTAATATATCCCTGATCATCAAAGATACGCTCCATCGTTTTTTTGTTATTAAGGCCATAGTCGCCAAAGGCAGCTACCATTGTGCGGTGGTCGTTCTTATCTCTTGCGATGGTAAGTCCTACCATGCCGGTAAGTTGATAGTTTACCCTATTGCCTTCAAACGAATCGAAGTTGCGGTCTCCGGGGCCATAATAATAATTTGCTGATGCACCGATGGCAACGGCAAAGGCGCTTTTCTGATTTTGATTTTGCGCTTTTACCGAAATGGCCGAAAATAATAAAATTGCTAAAAGGCTTAATGTGTTTTTCATGATGAAATGTTTTTGCTTTTATGATAGGTTAGTTTACTTTAAATGCCAATCCAATATTTATGACGGAAAGTCCAACTCCCGCGTCCAAAAAGGCCTGTAACTGGTTATTGATATAATATACCGACCCTATTCTTGCAGTTATACCAATGCCCGCAGCACGGGATCCGGATTTTACAAGCAATGTTTGGGTATTATTGGTGGTAAAATTTATTTTGTTTTCGGAAAGAACATGTGAACTTGTTATTCCCAAACCAGCCATGACGTAAGGTTGCAGCCGGGAAGCATTATTAAAAAGCTCATACCTTCCATAGATGTACAAACCGAAAATATTTTCCTTCAAAGAAATATTATTGATCGTGTTATCGTAGCTGCTGAATTTATCGTCAGAGAAGTTATGCGACCCAAAACCAAGCATTAAACCTAAATGCACATTGCTTTTAAAATTCGCATCATAAGCAAAAGAAATTACCGGAAAAGAGCCGGATGAAGAATAATTTTTTGCATTACTTACTTTGCTGAAACTTCGTATGAAGCCAAGACCAATGCGTGCAGTTCCGTTTTTTAAAAAATCAGTTTTTTTATAATTTATTTTTGGATAAGGTTCTACCTGGTTATTCATGCCAATACCAGGAGGCAATTCATCTGTATTGGAAGGATTCATATATTCCTTTACTTGGTTGCGATAGCTGATGGCATACACCTCGCTGCGAAAAATAGTATAGACAGGGCCGTTGGGTATATCCGTACGTTTGTAAGAAATATAATCCGGGGTTACTTCTTTTATTAATCCATATACTATATCGCCATTGTATTTTATAATAACATCAAAACCGGCATTCACCGGATTTGCCTGTGGGGGCGGAGGTGATACTTTTTGAGAATCAACTTGGGCATTAGCGTGAGTTATAAAAAGTAATGCGGTAAAGAGTATGCAGGAAAGAAGTTTGTATATTTTATACATATAAGTTGTTTTCGTTTAATAGGTAATATCAGTGAAAACTCCGTTGGTGATGTTTATTTTTTTTGTGGAATCACGTGCATCACAAAGTGTCATGTGAAATGTACCGGTAATTAGTTTTTCATCAGGCTTTTGTTTTTCAATTTGAAATTCAGCGTTCGATATCGTTTGATCGCAAAGACCATAGGCGGCCAGGTTGGAATTATCTGTCAGATTATATAATTGCACCTGCGCCAGACCACGTTGTGTTGTGTATGAAGAATTATAAACGCCCGTTAACTGGTTCATGTCAACAGCATCAAAAGCTATGATGAGCTGTAGCATGTTGCCCGAATTATCTTTACCGGAAGATTGAAAAGTTATCCTGTTATAGAGTTGCCCTGGCTTGGTGGTGTCCTGCGGATAGACAACGACTTTTGAAATACTGGTAAAAGCATAAGTACTGCTTTGCCAGGAAGCATTGCCTCCGCCGAAGTCAAACTTAATTAAAGGATTTCTTACCACCTGCACAGTAGTTACATCTTTCGTGCAACCGGCTAAACAAATACAGAAAAGTAAAACTGCGCCAGTAATCGGTTTTATCATATAGAAAGATGTAGGGGTTATATAATATATAATATAAGAAGGCGGCAAAATATTACCAACTTCTCATAAAACAGCACAAATACTAATCAACTAAAATTTTTAGTTCAATTTCAAAGTTACCTAAAACTGTGTACTATTCAACCCATTTCTACTGCAAAAATGTGTTTAGTTTCCTTGAAGCGCTACGAAGTGAGGTGTAAGACATTCGGGTGAGTTTCCAATACTTGCTTTATTTCGGTCCCCGCCCACGTAGTAATCTACCAATAAAATAACTGCTTTCCGTATGTCTGTGACTACGGATATTGTAAGCCGGTCCTTAGCGCAAGTTTTGTAGAATGGCATCGTGAGTGAGCCCTACTTGTGCGATGAGAGAATAGAAGCATTCAATAGCACGAGTATAACTAACCCACAAAACCTTTGCTACTAAACTCGCGCCAGCAGAGGGCTAACGAAACTTTTTATATAGTCGAGTAGGCAAGGGCATTTCAGCCCAAGCCTCTCACAGAACCGTGCTTGAGATTCTCACCTCACACGGCTTTCTCATTCAGCATAAGAGAAATCTTACACATCATTGAACTAAACTTAATCGTCCAGAAATTACTTCCTGTTGTTTTTCTTAGTCCAAATGAATGAGCTGAACCCTTCGCTCCATTCCCATTACAGAAACTTCTTCACTACTTCGATTCAGTCCGCCACTCTGCTACGCATCGGCTCCCTGGGGATACCTTGAATCCCGATCTAATGCCGGGAGGCATATCAGCACATCGCAGCAGTAGTTTCTCAAGTTCCGTTTAACAGCCTGTGCAAAGTTCTTGTCGCCTTAATGCCGCCTGCCCTACAGCCAATAATCAGGTTATCGCTGCAATTTTCCTATCGGTCGCAGAATGCCTATAGTTTTGACAGAATCTATACTGTTTCGACATGTCATCAACGATTCGCTTTCGCTCAACTCCTTTCCACGTACCTGATGGTTTGCACCACCTTTTCTTCATCGCTCACTACCACAACTTTTGATTGCAGCAGCATGAAGCAGTTTATACACTCCGCCTGAACAGCGTATATGAGAGGCCTTCTCTCATCTGTTAAACAGCATGTAAAAGAACTATTCAACTCTTTTACTTCTTTACACACTTTGCGCCAGTTGGGGAAATGCATTCGCAGATAATATTTTACTGAAAAATTAATATGTATCCGTGTACCTAATTTTTGCTTTACTTGTTGGTCATACTCAGATAAACATCATCAAAGGCTTTCCCTTTGTGTTGTACCCATTGCCCTGAGAATTTTAAATCTATATTTTTAAGCAATTGGATACATAATTCTATATCACCTGCACTCATGTCCATAAATAACATTCCACTTACCTGGTGAATTTTGTTGTAACAAAGCTTTAATACTTTTTCACCTTTAGCAGTTATGCTTACTCTCTTTGTACGTTTGTCTTCTTTATCGTTTTGCTCTTTAATATAGCCTTGTTCAATAAGGCTTGAAAGTATATTCAATCCATTGGAAAGTTCATTTACGGTATAATAAATAACTTCTGTTTTCTTTGGCGACTGCAACTGTTTTATTACAGAAAGAAAATAAAATTCTTCCGGCTGCTTTATCGCAATTTCTTTAGTGGACATACTAAAATAGGCGTTGTGCATACGCACTATTTTTATAAGGAGTTTTGCAAGTACAGATTTATTTTGCGGCGGCACAACTCCTCCCAGAAATTGGGAAGCAAGATCTTTATTGTTTTTGGCCGCTAAATAGTAACGGCAGAAGTCTTCTATATTATCCTTCGGATATTTTTCTTCAAAAGATGCCCATTCATTTACCAGTTCAACAGTCTTATTCATAATATCATTTCAATTGCTTTTACAAATTTATCAAAAAAGGTATAAGATAATAAAACAATAAATTTGTTATAATATTTATAATTTTACAACAAATTTGCTATATATTTGTTCTTTCAATTTTTGACTTCAACATCAGCTTATGCTAAAAAAAGGGTTTTTGATGGCCGTGCAGTCATTGCTTTACGGTTTTCTGATAAAGGCAATCGTATTTGCAACGTTTGTTGATATTGTAAACGTGCTGAACCGGTCTAACCAAAATGAACAACGTTTTAAATCCTATCACTGGAAAAATATATTACAATGGACTTGCTATTTTTCCAACATTCGGGTTGAAAATAGAATTTTAAAAAAAATAAAAAAATGAAATCTCCAATTCAACTTTCAAGGATTCTCTCTTTGCTTCTGACAGGCCTAATCGCCGGTACCTTCTTTTATGGCACCTTTTGTGTCCTCCCGACATTTTATGAAGTCTCAACTGAAACGCATTTTCGTTTTCGAACAGCTCTGATGAATCACAATAAGGTCATAGTGATGGCATTAGTTTTAATTGATGTTGTTGTTTTAACCATATACGCATGGCAGGCAAGAGATGCAAAAATGGCGACCTTATTTGTTTATAGTGCTTTATTTCTTACAATTATTTCTTTGGTGGTTACACGCCTGGGTAGTGTCCCCATAAATTTAATTATTAAAACTTGGAACCCATCCGCACCGCCTGCCGATTGGATGAAAACTTTGGCCACGTGGGATTTATACAATCTTGCAAGAACAATGATGTCTATTTTAAGTTTTATTTGTTTATTATTAGCTGACTTATGGATTGTTAAATATTTGCAAGGCAAGTCTTAAGAAAATTATAAAGAAATTGATAGAAGGTGTTAGCACGAACGCACAACAAGGGGTTTTGCAATATACTTGCTGACGTGGTAACAATGAGCCACAGTTCGGTATCAGCAACAGTTCCAGCGTAGCGGAAGTAAATCAGCTTTTGTTGTTATCTTCATCTTTTAATTATAAATCAACGATATTCCCAGCGGACGTTTTTCAAATGCAAGTACATAGCAAAGCCCTGTCGTTAGCAGCAGCCGTGCGAGTAACACAACGATGCTGCTCAATGATAAAATTTTTGTGACAAAAATTAAATCAACTTATCTGGAGTAATGGGCAGATCACGAACTCTTTTGCCGGTAGCATGATATACTGCATTGGCAACGGCTGAAGAAAAACCAACCATGTTTACCTCGCCAATTCCTTTTGAACCCATTGGGTTTACAACCGGGTTGGGCTTGTTTACAAACAAGGCTCATCCTTAGCCG
>DASYOM010000218.1:0-55955 GCA_036007765.1 Chitinophagaceae bacterium
ATATATGGCTGGAGCTTACGTACCTGTCGATGGAGGTGAAATCGAACCGGAAAATGGTAAAGATATCGTTACAACTATTGATACATATATGCAGGATGTAGCGGAGAATGCGCTCATGAAAATGATGGTGGAAAATAATTCATTGCATGGTACCTGTATCGTTATGGAAACACAAACAGGCAAGATAAAAGCTATAGCCAATCTCGGCAAAAGGCCGGATGGAGAATACATTGAAGATTATAACTATGGGCTGGGCAAAAAAACAGAGCCCGGCTCCATTTTTAAATTAGCAACTTTATTATCTCTGCTTGAAGATAAATATGTTGACACAGGCAGTATAGTAGACTGCGAAGGCGGTCAAAAATCATTTTACGGTTTGCGAATAAGAGATTCTCATTTAGGGGTAGGATTGCTAACTGTAAAAGAAGCTTTTGCCCGTTCTTCAAATGTTGCATTTGCAAAACTTGCAGATGAATATTATCACAATCAGCCGAAAAAATTTTATGATCACCTGCACCACCTTCGACTTGATACTGTGACCGGCATTGATATCGTAGGGGCCGCCGTCCCCCTAATAAAAAAACCCGGCGGAAAATACTGGACAAAATTTACTATTCCATTTATGGCCCATGGATATGAAGAGCTTGTTACCCCTTTGCACATGTTAATGCTTTATAATGCAGTCGCCAATAATGGAAAAATGATGAAGCCCTATCTTGTAAATGCTATAAAAGATATGGGCGTGGAAATAAAATCATTTCAGCCAACTATACTTGTAAATAAAATTTGCAGTGATGAAACCCTTGCTAAACTAAAAGATTGCCTGCTTGCAGTTGTAGAGCATGAGCATGGCACAGCCTATCCGTTAAAGACAGATGTTTACAGATTTGCAGGGAAAACCGGTACTGCTGTAACAGCCATGGATAACCGCGGTTATAATAAAGGTAACAAGATTTATCAATCAGCATTTATTGGATACTTTCCCGCAGACAATCCAAAGTATAGTATTGCAGTTGTAATTCAAAATACAGATAAATCAGCATTAGCATACGGCGGGGTAGTATCGGGTCCGGTGTTTCGAGATGTTGCAGATAGGATATATGCCAATGAATTTTCCACCGATTCACATAATAATTTACAAAATAAAGTTGATAGCAATACTTATATAATGTATGGTTTAAAAGCTGATCTTAATAGAATTGTAAATGTATTTCAATATACTTCTTTTGATTCGGCTACCCCAGGATCATGGAGAACAATGGCTTTGCAGGGAAAGCAGGCTCAGCTGAATACAGCATATAATATTTCTTCTTTCCCAAACAAAGTGCCTGACGTTACCGGCCTGGGGTTAAAAGATGCAGTGTATTTATTGGAAAATATGGGCTTGAAAGTGGTTGCTTCCGGAAGGGGAAAAGTATTTTATCAATCGTTGCCAGAAGACTCAGATTTTACCAAGGGCGAATCAATAAATATTCAAATGAATTAATGGCATTATTGCATCAAATATTATACAAAATAAAAATTTCATCTATAGTTGGCGCGCCAGTCACCGATGTTAACGATTTGCAGATTGATTCCCGTGAAGTTCTGCCAGGCAACTGTTTCATTGCAATTAAAGGATCTGTTTCTGATGGGCATCAATTTATTGATACTGCAATATCAAATGGCGCTTCTGCAATTGTATGCGAAATTTTACCGCAAAGCCTTGATGGAAAAGTGCACTATATCGTCGTTGAAAACAGTAGTATAGCAGCTGGTATTATGGCACATAATTTTTATGGCAATTCATCAGAAAAACTTTCACTTATAGGTATAACGGGCACGAATGGTAAAACAACTATTGCAACTTTATTATTCAAATTATTTTCTGGCTTAGGTTTTAAATGCGGGCTTATTAGTACTGTGCAGAATCAAATTGATAACAAGGTTTTGCCTTCAACACATACAACTCCAGATCCAATTAATTTGAATAAGATAATAGCTGAAATGGCGATTGAAGGCTGTACTCATGTGTTTATGGAAGTAAGTTCTCACGCAATACATCAGCATAGAATTGCAGGTTTAAACTTTGCCGGGGGCATTTTCAGCAACATTACGCACGATCACCTTGACTATCACAAAACATTTGATGAATACATAAAAGTAAAGAAACAATTTTTCGATTGTCTTCCGGCTTCGTCATTTGCCCTTAGCAACGCGGATGATAAACGTGGTGCTGTCATGCTACAAAATACCAGGGCAAAAAAATACTTGTACAGCCTCAAAACTATGGCGGATTTCAAGGGTAAGATCATTGAAAATTCACTGCTTGGCCTTTTACTTTTGATCAATGATATTGAAGTTCATTTTAGAATGATAGGAACTTTTAACGCTTATAATTTATTAGCTGTGTATGGAGCAGCAATATGCCTCGGCGAAAACAAACAAACAGTTTTACAAGTACTCAGCAGCTTAACCGGCGCTGAAGGAAGATTTGATTTTATGCAATCTGTAAATGAAAAGATTGTTGGGATTGTGGATTATGCCCATACTCCGGATGCATTATTAAATGTACTTGCTACAATAAAAAACCTAAAGCAGGGCGAAGAAAAAATAATTACAGTAGTTGGTTGTGGCGGTGACCGTGATAAGACCAAACGCCCCATTATGGCTGAAGTTGCCTGTGAATATAGTGATAAAATAATTTTTACATCAGATAATCCACGGAATGAAAATCCTGACAGGATTATAAAAGATATGGAGGAAGGTGTGCCTGTAATTGCCCGCAAAAAATATATTTCCATTGTTGACAGGAAGGAGGCAATTAAAGCTGCCGTTAATCTTGCTCACAAAGAAGATATTGTTTTAGTAGCTGGCAAAGGTCATGAGAAATACCAGGAGATAAATGGAGTGAAATATGATTTTGATGATAAGCAGGTATTACGTGAAATGCTGGAGCTGATGGAAAAATAACGCTCCACCAAACCTCCAAAAGTGGATATGAGGATCGAAAATGAAATAATTTAAAAAAGAAAGAGAATAATGCTCTATCATCTTTTTGAATGGTTTACTAAAAACGGGATCAAATTTCCGGGGAGCGGGCTTTTTCATTTCATCACTTTCAGGGTATTAGTGGCAGTATTGTTATCGCTGGCAATTACAACAGTTTATGGTAAAAGGGTTATCAATATTTTAAAAAAGAAACAAATCGGGGAGTCAGTGCGTGAACTTGGTTTGGCAGGTGAGAAGATGAAAGCAGGAACGCCTACTATGGGAGGCATTATAATATTGCTGGGGATTTTGGTTCCTACATTACTACTCTCAAATCTGGATAAAGTGTATGTAAGACTAATGCTCTTGTGTACTGTATGGTTGGGAATAATAGGATTCATTGATGATTATTTGAAAATAAAAGCAAAACGCATTTCAAAATCGAAAGGAATTCCTTATAAAAAAACAGATGCGGATGGACTGGCTGGAAAATTTAAAATTTTCGGACAGGTAATGCTCGGTATTATCATTGGTTCTACTTTATACTTTAACCAGAACGTTGTGGTAAAAAGAGAAATTATTGATGATACTAACGGTAACCAGAGAACGCTGCAACGTGGTGAACGTAAAGTTGCAGAAGATACTATAATTGTAGAGGGAAAAATACACCGGTTTGTAACAGTAAAAACGCCTATTACCACAATACCGTTTGTAAAAACACATGAATTTAATTATGCAAAGTTATTGCCGCAGAGCTGGGAAAAATATACTGTGGCTCTTTATATTCTTATAGTTATTCTTATTGTAACTGCAGTGTCAAATGGGTCGAATATAACAGATGGTCTCGATGGCCTGGCTACAGGTGTAAGTGCAATAATCGGAATATGCCTGGGAGTTTTTGTTTTTGTGAGCGGCGATGTGCGTATTGCAGATTATCTCAACATTATGTACATACCTAATCTTACGGAACTGTCAATATTTATTGCAGCATTCGTTGGGGCCTGTGTAGGGTTTCTATGGTACAATGCTTACCCGGCACAGGTTTTTATGGGGGATACGGGGAGCCTGGCACTGGGAGGCATTATCGCATCGCTTGCAATTATTGTAAGGAAAGAGTGGTTGATCCCTATTTTTTGCTTCGTGTTTTTGATTGAGAATTTAAGCGTGGTTATTCAGGTTGCTTATTTTAAATACACTAAAAGAAAATATGGAGAAGGAAGAAGAGTTTTTTTAATGAGTCCGTTGCACCATCACTATCAGAAATTGGGATATCATGAAAGCAAAATAGCAGTTCGTTTTTGGGTGGTTACAATTTTATCTGTTGTGTTTGCCGTGGTAACATTAAAATTGAGATAAGAAGTTAAGTAGGATATGTTTTGAAAAATTTATTCCTGTGAAAACCTTTTAAATAACTGATCCTTGCCGATTCCTGTGAAGACAGTTTCTGGCCCATTAGGTTCATACCGTTGAAAAACCATTTTTTTGGCCTTAAAGCCATGAAAGACGGAATGAAAAAAAGAATAGTAATACTTGGCGCTGGCGAAAGCGGAGTGGGAGCAGCGTTGCTTGCACAGCAAAAAGGGTATGGAGTTTTCGTAAGCGATAGTTCTTTGATCAAAGATGTTTTTAAAGCTGAACTGTTACTAAACGAAATAGATTTTGAAGAGGGCGCCAATGACAAAGAAAAGTTTTTTGATGCAGATATCATTGTGAAAAGCCCTGGGATTCCTGATAAAAATGAAATTGTACAGGAGCTGCGAAAAAGAGGAATTGAAATAATAAGTGAAATAGAATTTGGCTATAGGTACAAAGGTGAAAGCAAAATTATAGCCGTAACCGGAAGCAATGGAAAGACAACAACTACGGCAATGATCTATCATATCTGTAAAGAAGCAGGGCTCGATTGTGCAATGGTTGGTAACATTGGTTTTTCATTTGCAAGACAGGTAGCGGCAGAACCAAAAAAGCTGTATGTAGCAGAGATAAGTTCTTTTCAGTTAGATGATATAAAATTTTTCAGACCGGATGTATCGGTATTAACAAACATAACAGAAGATCATTTAGACAGGTATGATTACAACTTTGAGAATTATATAAAAAGCAAATTCAGCATTATAAAAAACCAGGCAGGAGGTGATGTCTTTATTTATAATGCCGATGATGAAATAACAGGAAAATATCTGAACAATTTTTTAAACAGGGTCAACCCATTACCATTCAGCATGAACAAACAATTACCACAGGGCGCATATATATCCAATGCAGAGATGCATGTAAAATGGAAGAAAGAAGAAATGTATATGAGCGTTGACGATTTTGCGGTTAAAGGAAAGCATAATCAGTATAATACAATGGCAGCAAGCCTGTCAGCTTTTGTAATGGATATACGTAAGGAAAAAATAAGGGATGCGGTGCAAACCTTTGAAAGCCTTGAGCATCGTATGGAACCTGTCGCAACTGTAAGAGGTGTTGAATTTATTAATGACAGTAAAGCAACAAATACCAATAGTACCTGGTTTGCGCTCGAAAGTATGATAAAGCCAACTATCCTCATCCTGGGTGGAGTAGATAAAGGCAATGATTATTCTTTTATGAAAGAAATTGTAAAAGAAAAAGTAAAAGCGATTGTATGTATGGGAATCGATAACAGGAAAATACATGAGGCCTTTGGAAATGATGTGGAGCTTATAATAAATACTGGTAATGCAAAAGATGCCGTTCAGTCAGCTTTTCATTTCGCTGATAAGGGCGATGTTGTTTTATTGTCCCCTGCATGTGCCAGTTTCGACCTTTTTAAAAATTATGAAGATAGGGGGAAGCAATTTAAAGAAGCTGTAAAAGATTTATAGAAATTATGAATTGAGAATTAAAAATTAAATACCCTGAACTCTAAGTTTAGTTCCCTCTCTTTGGGAGAGGGGTAGGGGTAAGGCTAAAATGAACGAAACAAAAAACATATTATCCGGTAATCTGTCTTCTGCACACGCAGTTACGAGCAATCTTTTAAACCGCACTAAAGGTGATAAGGTGATATGGGCAATTGTTATACTTCTTACGATGGTAAGTATCCTGGTTGTGTACAGTAGTATTGGTTCTCTTGCTTATAGAATGAATAAGAGTACCGAAAGTTACCTGTTTAAACAAATAGGATTTATAGCTTTGGGAGTAGTGATTATTTATTTTGCGCACAGGGTTAATTATACAATTTACTCAAGGGTTGCTACCATTTTATTTTTGATATCAATTCCCCTTCTAATTTATACGCTCCAATACGGAAGCAATATTAATGACGCCAACAGGTGGATAAAATTGCCTGTCCTTAATCTGACGTTTCAGACATCTGATCTTGCGAAACTGGCGCTATTCATGTATATGAGCAGGCAGTTGAGTAAAAAGCAGGAAGTGATAAAAGACTTTAAAAAGGGTTTTCTGCCCCTAATCGTTCCCGTTATAATTATATGTCTCTTGATTGCCCCTGCTAACTTATCAACCGCATTGTTAATTGGTGGAATCGCACTCATGATGATGTTTATAGGAAGAGTAAGAGTACGTCATATTATGATTGTTGTCGGATCAGCATTAATTCCTCTTTTGATACTGATTCTTGTGGCAACACATTATTATAATAAAGCGGAACATACCTCAAAAGAGCTTCCTGCAATTTTCACTTTTGGCAGGATGTCAACCTGGGTAAAGCGTGTTCAGAATTTTATGTATGCAGGAAAAGAAGATGCAAGCTACCAGATTCAGCAGTCTAAAATTGCGATTGCGAAAGGCGGCTGGCTTGGAAAAGGCCCGGGTAAAAGTGAGCAAAGAAATTTTTTACCGCACCCATACAGCGATTTTATTTATGCTATAATAATTGAAGAGTATGGCCTTATAGGGGGTACTGTAATTATTTTGATTTATTTGCTTTTTTTATTTCGAAGTATACGCATATTTCAGCGATGCCCCTTTGCATTCGGTGCCTTTCTTGCAATAGCATTGAGCTTCACATTGGTAATACAGGCAATGGTAAATATGGCTGTGACTGTAGATATTTTCCCTACAACAGGAGTTACGTTGCCGTTAGTGAGCATGGGTGGCAGCAGCCTTTGGTTTAACTGCTTTGCTATCGGCATTATTTTAAGTGTAGCAAGAAATGTAGAACAAATGGAAGGGAAAGAATCAGAACTGGTAACAGAGCAAATAGAGTCTGAATGATATTGTAACGATTGAAGTTATGACGAATGAATATAAAAATGTAAATGATAAAGTGGAGAATGTAATTCCTTTTTCAAAAGAAAGCATAAGGATAATAATTGCAGGTGGAGGTACGGGCGGACATATTTTCCCTGCAATAGCGATTGCAAATGCCTTAAAAAAAATTGAACCGGATATTGAAATATTATTTGTAGGAGCAAAAGGAAAAATGGAAATGGATAAAATTCCTGAAGCGGGTTATAAAATTGTTGGGCTTACAATCGCGGGCTACAACAGAAGCTCTTTGATGAAGAACATTGCATTGCCATTCAAATTGGTTAAAAGTTTTTTTGAAGTCACAACTATTCTGAAAAAATTTAAGCCAGCCGCGGTGATTGGTGTTGGAGGATATTCCAGCTTTCCTGTGTTGAGGATTGCACAAACACGCAGGATACCAACATTCATTCATGAAAGCAATTCTTTGCCCGGAAAAAGTAACGTTATGCTCAGCAAAAGAGCGACAGAAATTTTTGTAGCGACAGAAAAAATGGAAAGATATTTTCCTGCAAATAAAACTGTATTGACGGGAAACCCTGTAAGAGAAATTTTTTCAACGAACATTCCGAAAGATGACGCCCTAAAATTTTTTGGTTTAAAGGCCGGAATGAAAACAATTTTTATAATGGGAGGTAGCCTTGGGGCGAAAAGTATTAATGAAACAATTGCAGCAAACATTGACGCTTTTAAAAAAAATAATCTTCAGTTGATCTGGCAAACCGGGAAACTATTTGCCGAGCGTGCCGCAAAAGTTGAAGAAGACAGAGGTAATATATGGACCAACGCATTTATAACTAAAATGGAATACGCATATAATGCAGCGGATATAGTAGTGGCAAGAGCTGGCGCAATGACGATAGCTGAATTATGTGTAGTAGGCAAGCCGGCAATTTTCGTTCCTTACCCTTTTGCAGCAGAAGACCACCAGGCTGTAAATGCGATGGCACTTGTTCAAAAGGATGCTGCAGTAATGGTACGCGATGAAGACGTAAAAACAAACTTAATGACTTCGCTTCTTGAGCTTGCAAGCGATGGAGAAAAAATGGAAATGCTGGAATCCAATATTGCAAAAATGGGCAATAGCAATGCAGATGAAATAATTGCAAAGCAAATTTTAAAGAATATTAAACATTAAAAAAATCAAAAAAGAGATTAAAACCTTTCCCTTTACAGAAAGAAATTAATGAAAGATTATAGAACCATATCGCGTGTTTACTTTATAGGGATTGGAGGAATCGGAATGAGTGCTCTTGCAAAATATTATTTAAGCAGGAATGCAACTGTAAGCGGCTATGATAAAACAGCAACATCCTCAACGAAAGAAATGGAAAGAGAAGGTATCAATATACACTATGAAGATAATATTGATATGCTGGATAAGAATGCTCAATTGGTTGTTTATACTCCGGCTGTTCCCAAAGACCATAAAGAATATAATTATTACGTGGAAAATAATTATGAAATGGCGAAACGCAGTAAAGTCCTCGGAGAAATAACTAAATCATCATTCAATATTTGCATTGCCGGCACCCATGGTAAAACCACGATCAGTACAATGGTAGCCCATATTTTACGTCATACTGGCTTTGGGTGCAATGCTTTCCTGGGAGGCATTTCGGTAAACTACAATACCAACTTCTGGAGCAGTGATAATAATGTTTCTGTTGCAGAAGCTGATGAATATGACAGAAGCTTTTTACAATTGTCTCCTGATGTAGCAGTAATCTCTGCTATGGATGCAGATCATCTTGACATTTATGGAACTAAAGAAAATATGGACCAGGCTTTCATTGATTTTTCTAATAAGGTAAAGCCGACAGGGCTTTTATTAACAAAATATGGCCTTAAAGAAAATAATTTTACTGCGCCTCACCATCTGCGTTATAGCCTTCAAAATGATGTAGCTGATGTATATGCATCTGATGTAACAATGTATAAAGGTGGCTATGAATTTGATGTAATGGCCAAAGACTGGATGATTGATAATATGAAGCTCAATATGGGTGGGATGCATAATGTAGAAAATGCGGTGGCCGCAATTATGATTGCCCGGCATCTTAAAATTGATCCATTAAAAATTAAAAAAGCTGTTGAGGATTTTAAGGGAGTTAAAAGAAGATTTGAATATATTATCGCTCCTCAGCAAGTGAAACAGGGCCATGACCATAAAGGCTTCTATCAAAGTAGTGCCATTAAACAACCTGTAATTTTCATTGATGACTATGCACACCATCCGCAGGAATTAGAGGCACTTATTAAAAGCGCTAAGAGTTTATTCAACGGCAGGAAATGTACTGTTATATTTCAACCACACTTGTTTTCACGGACATTAGACTTCGCAAATGAATTCGCAGAAACTCTTGATATGGCTGATGAAATATTGTTGCTGCCTGTTTATCCTGCAAGGGAATTACCAATGAAAGGGATAACAAGCCAACTGATTTTGGATAAAATGAAAAACGGAAATGCCAGTGTAGTCTCCAGCGAAGGATTATTAAAATACCTGGCAACCGGGTATATATCATCTATACAAAAAAGTGTAAATGGCCAATTATTAATTACTGCGGGTGCAGGAGATATTGACCGGCTTATTGAACCAATAAAAAATATTTTGACCTAAGTCCAATAAATAATATGGCAGTAATCAGCAAATACAAGCTTACAAAAATTCTTACCGCCCTGGTTTGGATCCTCCTTGGCTCCGGAACTATTATATTGCTGGTAGCTGCTATTACTAAAAGAAATAATGAGCATTGCCTCCAAACCAATATTAATATTAGTGGTGTTCAAAGCAATTTTTTTATAGATAAAAAAGATGTGATTGCAATAATTCAAAAAACCAATGGAGGTAAATTGGAAAATAAATCTATTCAAGATATTGATCTTGCTTCAATGGAAATTGCATTACAAAAAGATCAATGGATAAAAAAAGCGGAACTGTTCTTAGACAATAACAATGTGCTCCAGGTAAGGATATCCGAAAGAGAGCCGATCGCAAGAATCTTCACTTCCTCGGGCGCATCTTTTTATATGGATAGTTCTCTAAAGCGCCTGCCATTGAGCGATAAATTTTCTGCGAGGCTTCCGGTATTTACAAATTTTCCGACAGACGTAGTGGTGCTGACAAAAAAAGATAGTAACCTTTTAAGGCAAATAAAAATGCTTGGTGAATTTATTGGAAAAAGCCCTTTTTGGATGGCTCAAATTGAACAGGTGGATATTAATGAAGCCAGCACTTTTGAATTGACTCCAAAAATTGGAAACCAGATTATTTATTTCGGTAATGCAGGTGATTATAGGGAAAAGTTTGGGAAGCTGCTTACTTTCTACAGACAAATAGAAGCGATAGCTGGATGGAACAAATACTCAGCAATTGATTTAAAATATAAAGGACAGGTAATCGGTATAAGGCGTGGGGCACAGGAAATAAAAATGGATTCCTTAAAAGCGGTCCAAATTATGAAAATTATAATAGCCAATGCACAAAAACATACTAACGACTCAACTAACATTCAACTGGTTCAACCCCCAGACGATAATGGCAGCGTCAATGAAACGCCCGTAATTGAGAATGTTCCCACTGAAGAAGTATATACAGAAAAAAAAATTAAGAGTAAGGTAATTCAATCAACAAGCGCAAAAAATAAAAAGCCCGAAACAAAAAAAAATGCAGGAAATCTTAAAGTTGTTTCGGCAGAGCCATCATCCTTTAAAAAACCAGGTCCTGTCCCTTTGAAGAAAAAAATCATTGAACCGGGGGATTCAAAAACTCCACAAACATTAAAAGCAAAACCAAAGGCCGTAATGCCTCCAAAAAATGATTATTAAGAATTAAAAATTAAAGATTAAAAAAACAAAAAGTACCATAGTCTATTATTAAAGTAATGCTTTCTCACCAAACAATGATAATAAGAAGTGGTATATAAAACAACAATTATGAACATCGAACAACCCATTATCGTAGGCCTCGACATTGGCACAACAAAAATTGCCGCAATCGCAGGTAGAAAAAATGAATTCGGCAAGCTGGAAATTCTTGGCTTTGGCCGGGCTAACAGCAACGGTGTGCAACACGGGATGGTGTTGAACATTGATCAAACTATTAAAGCGATACAAACTGCTTTGGAAAATTGCTACGCCAGCAATCCAAATCTTCCTATTACGGAAGTATATGTAGGTATTGCGGGACATCACATTAAAAGCCTGCAAACCCGGGGAGATATAGTAAGGCAAAATACTGATGAAGAAATAAAGCAAAGTGAAATAGACCAGCTTATAAATGATCAGTATAAAACATACATACCCGCCGGTGACCAGATAATTGATGTAATACCGCAGGAATTTACAGTGGATAATTTTCAAAATATTCCTGACCCTATTGGTTACAGCGGAGTAAAAGTGGGTGCTAACTTTCATATAATTACGGGTGACAAAAATGCCATAAGAAATATAAACAGGAGTGTTGAGAAAGCAGGATTAATAACTAAAGACCTGGTATTGCAGCCTCTTGCATCAGCTGCTGCCGTTATGTGCGATCATGATCTTGAAGCTGGTGTTGCCATCGTAGATATCGGTGGAGGTACTACGGATCTTGCCGTTTTTTATGAGGGCATTTTAAAGCATACTGCTGTTATTCCTTTCGGCGGTGAAAATATTACTAATGATATTAAAACAGGTCTCGGTGTTTTAAAGACCCAGGCTGAACAAATGAAAGTTCAGTTTGGAAGTGCACTTTCGGATGAAGCAAAATCTAATGCATTCATTACTATTCCCGGTTTACGTGGTATGGCCCCAAAGGAAATAAGCGTAAAAAATTTAGCAGGAATTATTCAGGCAAGAATGAGCGAGATAATGGATTTTGTTTCTTACCATTTGAAACAGGTAGGCCTTGATAACCGGATGCTCAATGGCGGCGTAATTCTTACCGGTGGCGGTTCACAGCTTAAGCATCTTATCCAGCTTACTGAATATGTAACAGGTTTAAACGCAAGAATTGGTTATCCAAATGAGCATCTTGCAGGAGGACATATTGAAGAACTTGCCAAGCCTATGTATTCCACTTGCCTTGGGTTGATATTGAAAGGATATAATGATTATGAAAATAAACGTAAGCAATTTGAGCTGAGATATGCAAAAGTGAGCATCCCTTCGGGTTTGCAACAGCCAAGTGTAGACGAAGTTGAAGCGAATGTTTCTGAACACAGACATATTGTAAGACGCCGTAAAACTTTAAAAGGTTTTATGGATTCATTCAAGAACGGTTTGATCGAAATGTTCAAAGAAGAAGGTGATTCCGAGTTGTAAATAACCTCACCCTAACCCCCGCTCCGAAGGAGAGGACATAATTTATTACAAGATACTAACCCATTTTAATTCTAAAATATGATACATTTCGATTTGCCAAAAGAACAATCATCTATCCTCAAAGTAATAGGAATAGGTGGTGGTGGCAGCAATGCTGTTAACCACATGTATAGCCAAAACATTGATGGCGTAAACTTTATTATTTGCAATACTGATGCGCAGGCTATTGCCACCAGCATGGTACCCAATAAGGTACAGCTTGGACCTCATTTAACGCAGGGGCTGGGGGCTGGAGCAAATCCCCAGATTGGGCGTGAGGCAACAGAAGAAAGCCTTGAGGAAATAAAACGGATTCTTGAAGTTAATACCAAAATGGCTTTCATAACCGCAGGAATGGGCGGTGGCACAGGTACAGGCGGCGCTCCAATCATTGCAAAAATTTGCAAAGACCTCGGCATACTTACCGTTGGTATTGTTACAACTCCATTTGCTTATGAAGGCAAAAAAAGAATTGCCCAGGCAGAAGAAGGCATAAGCAAATTAAAAGACCATGTAGATACACTTCTCGTGATAAGTAATGATAAATTGCGGCATCAGTTTGGTAATCTTACAATGAAGGCGGCATTCAGTAAGGCAGATAATGTATTGGCAACCGCAGCAAAATGTATCACTGATGTGATCAACAGTACCGGGCAGATAAATGTTGACTTTGCTGACGTATGTACAGTGATGCGAAGCGGTGGCGTTGCGATACTTGGCAGTGCGGAATGCGAAGGAGAGAACCGGGCACAAATGGCCATTGAGCAGGCGCTTAATTCACCATTGCTAAATGACAATGATATCCGGGGGGCGAAATGGATATTAATAAATATCAATTCGGCCGAAGGCGATACTGAATTTACAATGGATGAAGTGGAAACAATACAAAATCATTTGTTGAGCCAGGCTGGTGATGATACTGATGTGATTTTAGGATTGGGATACGATAATTCCCTGGAGAATAAAATCGGGATCACTTTGATTGCAACAGGCTTTGAGCACAAAGATCCCTTTGATAGAAAAGAGGTGCCAAAAGAAGTGAAAAAAGAAGAGGAGAAGATTGTAATGGTGTTGAAAGAAGAAGACAGTAAAAAGAAATTCAGTCAGCCTGTTTTTGTATTTGATGATAAAAAAGATGAAGTAACAGTAAATACCAAGGTTGAACATGAAAATGCAAAAGATGAGGAAAATATTATTGAGCAAAAGGGATTCAGGACTTTAAAAGAGCAAGATGTAATCTCTTTTCTGCAGGAGGAGGAAAAAGAAATGGCTCCCCGGATCGTAGAAATACCTGAAGTAGTACCCGTAGAATTACTGGGAATAAAAGAAGAAATTACTGTTGATAAATCTTCTGAAAGTATGATTCATTTCACATTATCTTCGGAACCTTATCCGATACTTTCGAAAGCCAGTCAATACAACCCGGAAACTGCTGAGGCGACAAACCTCAAAAATCAATCTAAAGCAAATATTGAAAATAAAGAAGCTAGCACCGTCCCAACGTCAGGCGGTTATTTGGCGAAGCCTGCGCAGATTTATGCGGAGGATAAGCCAAAGTCGGAATCCAAAACTGTGGAGGAACCAACCCCACTCATGATTTCAAAGAGGGAAGACGAGCCTGAGATTGAAATGCAGTTGGTGGTTAAAGATTCCCATGAGGCGACGGAGACTAAGGACGACCCGAAAGTACACCAAACAATGCCCATCATGATGTCTTCTGTTGAGGAACCGCCAATGGTGGACGAAACAGAAGAACTAAAGCGCCGGGCTATGGAACGCATTGCGAAGTTGAGAAACCTTTCATTCAACGTGAATGCTGCGGATCCTAACAATGAGTTTGAGTCGGTTCCTGCTTACCTCCGTCGCAATATGGAATTGCACAATTCCATTGCCGATGTGGAAAGTTTTTATAGCAATTATACAGTAAAGTCCGATGACAATAATAAAGCGGAGATAAGTACGATTAATACTTTTTTAGAAGGGAAAAAGCCGGATTGATAAAATCAAATTCCAAGGTTTTTCAAAGCTCATATTTTGGCTCAAGGTACGTAGCTTAAAAACCTATTGTTGTGTGTACTATTAAATAGTCATTTGCCCGGCGACGAAAGTTAGCCGGGTTTTTTTTGACATTCATTTGCGGTATGTAGTTAAATTATTGTATTACTTCTTTACTATAAAAGCAAATTTATCTTTCAGCTTTAAAAATCTTTTTTCAAAAAAGTTATAAGAGATAAATGCCAATGCCATACAAACAATAAAAGCAATCACTGTCAATAAAAGAAGCATGAATGGATTTTTCATGTCAAACCCTGCTTTTTTAAAAGCGACTTCTGCAAAGATGATAGCAATTACATGAATACAATATAAGCCGTAGGTGTAGATTCCCCATTTACTTATAAACTTGAAGTAGGACATTTTAAAAAAAGAGTTTTTAGAAAAATTTTGCTCAAGAATAATGAGCCCGAAAACCATTGCTATCACTATTCTTTCTAACACCATAAGTGGTCCGGGAAAAATTTCTTTTCTAAATAAAAATAAAATAATCGCAAAAGTATAAATGCATACAATTATAAATGTGCTTATTGATTCTATTTTTTGTTTAAAGGCTTCGCTGAAAATTATATAATAAGCAAAAAGCCCGCCCAGCGCCATATCACCTATCACTGCCAGCGTATGAAATTGTAACACCCTTTCATTATCAAAGTAAAAGCACCTGAAAATAAATGATCCGCAAATAATTGAATACAAAAGAAATTTGTAATTTTTAATTGGGACCAAGCCGAGTAATAGCGGCCAGAACAAATAAAATTGTTCTTCAATAGCCACTGACCACAATACTGATATAATAGCTGGTGCGCCATTTTTTAAAAAATCAAAATTATTAAGAAATACAAAATAAGTCCATGGATGTGCCACAACGAATAGTTCTCCGCCAATAACTTTTTTTAATAAAGGATATAGAACCAGTCCAAATAAAATGCACACATAAAACAACGGCCATATTCTCAGGATTCTTCTTATATAAAAATTAGCAACATGTATTTTGCCAGTTATTTTTTTTTCCTGGATCAAAAGATAGGTAATAAGAAATCCGCTTAAGACGAAGAAAAAATTAACACCAATTTCTCCATTTTGAAATAAGAATTTTACAACTCGCGGTGTAGGCCCTGATAGCCGGTATCTGTCAAACATTAATACCCAGATATGAAAAAAAAACACGCTGAAAAAACTGAGAAAACGCAAGCCATCAAGGTTTGGAAAAAAAATCTTTTCTTTTTTTCGGGTATCGTCGATTTTTTCCATTGAGTTTTTGCAGGTATAGGCTGAAAAATAGTGAAAAGGTTTTAATTTTTATTTCTTTGCAGTTGGTTTGTTTTCCTTAAGTCAGTTTCATTCAATAAAAATATTATTTATGAAAAGAGTAACAGGCGTTGGCGGAATATTTTTAAAACTAAGGATCTGCATTGATAAGGAAATGGTATTCAGAACATTTTGTTCTTTCAACCGATGAATATGGATCTGCTTTTAAATGGAATGTTGCGGATAGTGATGGTGAAAAAGGATTTACTTAATGGTCACCATTTAAGGAATCAACTGAATATTTTGGACCTTCTTCTAAAGAATTTATGATTAATTACCGGGACGAAAATATGGAAGCGCTGGTAGAAGAACTTAAAAAAGAAGGCGTAACTGTTCTTGATGAAATTGAAACGTATGAATATGAAAAGTTTGTTCATATTCTTGATCCCGAAAATAATAAAATTGAATTGTGGCAACCTATAGATAAAGAGTTTGAGAAAATTGCAAAAGCGATTATAAAGTGAAAGGAATAAAAGGTAACTTTTGTAGCGATTAAACCCTTATAAGCGAACTTCACAATCAAGTAGTATACAGGCGTAAAGGAGAAAGCCTCGATTTTTCTTGATTTTAAAATACAATGATGAAACTTTTAAAATACTCATTAATTACAACATGCATATATATTTCCTGCACTCAAACGAAATATAAGGAACCAACTATAAAAATAGAAACTAATTTCGGCGATATCATTGTAGAGCTATACCCTGAAAAAGCTCCGAAAACTGTTGCGGCTTTTCTCTCTTATGTGGATTCGGGATATTACAAAGGAGGTTCTTTTTATCGTGTGCTTAAAGAAGAAGACCAGCCTTCAAATGCATTTAAATCTGAACTGATACAAGGAGGCATTTGGCAAACAAAAAATAAACTGCAGACAAGCCTTAAAGGAATTCCTCATGAAACTACTAAAGAGACAGGAATTCTTCATGAGAACGGAGCAATATCTCTGGCGCGGACTGATCCGGGCACTGCTAATTCAGAATTTTTTATTTGTATTGGTAATCAGCCAGCCTATAATTACGGCGGAGCTGCAAATACCGACGGGCAAGGCTTTGCCGCCTTTGGAAAAGTGATAAAGGGAATGGAGTTTGTAAGACAGATCCATTCACAACCTGAGAATCAAACCAGTTTTTTACCTCCCATTGAAATAATTAATATTATAAGATTGTAGGTTTCATCCTAAAAAAAGAATTGTAAAAGATACTTTTAAGATTTAGAAATTTCAATCTTTGTTCTGTTTAATACTGAGGTTATACTGGAAATAACTCCTGCAATATCCGAAAGGTCTGCTGGTACGATCATTGAATTATTAGTCTTGGCCAGTTTGCCAAATTCAGTAAGGTATTGTTCTGCAATCCTAAGGTTAACGGCATTCATTCCGCCTTCTTCATTTATCGATAAAGCAATTTCCCTTATTCCCTTTGCAGTGGCCACTGCTACCAGTTCAATCTCAGAAGCCCTGCCGCTTGCTTCATTTATCCGGCGTTGTTTTTCACCCTCTGAAAATGCTATTGTTTCTTGCTTCACCCCTTCGGCACGGTTTATTTTCGCCTGCTTATCGCCCTCAGATTCAGCGATCAACGCTCTTTTCTCACGCTCTGCACGCATTTGTTTTTCCATCGCATCTCTTATACTTTGCGGAGGTGAAATATTTTTTACTTCATAGCGGGAAACTTTAATTCCCCATGGACCACTTGCTTTGTCAACAGCTTCTACAATCGTTGCATTCACTGTTTCACGTTCTTCAAAAGTTTTATCAAGCTCCATTTTCCCGATTACGCTGCGCATGGTTGTTTGCGAAATTTGAATTACAGCGAACCTGTAATTGTCTATTCCGTAAGAGGCCTTTTGTGGATCAATTACCTGCAGGTACAAAATACCATCTACCTCTACCGCAATATTATCCTTTGTTATACATATTTGTGATGCTACATCAATCGCCTGTTCTTTCAGGTTTTGCTTATATGCAATCTTGTCAATAAAAGGTATCAAAATATGAAAGCCTGCTTCGAGTGAACGGCTATACTTCCCCAATCTTTCTACAATGTAGACTGAACGCTGCGGAACTACTTTAAATGTTGAAAGAAACGCGATTAAAAGAAATATAATTAAAACAATAAGAATGATAGTGGATGATGACATCATAGTTTTTTTGTTGATTTTACAATTAATAAAATACTTTCATTTCCTGTAATAATTACATTTTCCTCTTTCTCAATCACATCTTCTGAAGCTGCCTGCCAAATTGTTCCTTTGAAGTCAACTTTTCCATTTTCACCTGGAGATATTGCTGAAACAGCGCGTGCTGTTTTACCAAGAAACTCATCTTCCAAAAGTTCTCTTGAAGGATTTTTTCCATAGATTAATTTCTTTACCCATTTTCTTAAAAGAAGTATAGATATTATAGAACTGATGACAAAAATGATCAACTGATAGTTAATGGCAAGGGGGAAAAACAGGGTAAGTATAGCGACGATCCATGCACCAACTGAGAAAAAGAAAAGTATAAGGCCTGGTACTACAAATTCTAACAGGAATAATATGAACCCGATGATAAACCAGATAACTGCAGGTTGCATGAAATTATCCATTATAAAAATTAGTTGTTTTGGATAGTTTCAAATATAGATTAATTAGGTGAAATAAATAAACGGGGTCGCTGGTCATGTGCAAAGGATTTGCAGAACAGCTGATTTCTATCAGTAATTCTCACATAACCAATCCAAATCTGGATGTTGATTTTATGTGCACTGAATGGAAATGAGCAGAACTAAATTATATCAAAAAATTAAAAATAATTACGGGGCAATCAATAGGAGAATTGGTGAGAACTATCCGGTTGAAAAAGTAGCAGAGCTTATTACACCTGGATATTTTCCTTACCTAATGTGATGAATAATGTAGGAATACAAATCCAATCCTTCACTAAAGCATTTAAAAAAGAATTTGGAAAAACCCCTTCACAATTTCTTAAAGATTAAACAAATAAGATTGTGCCAATGCTTAAAGAATTATGTATTTCATTTCCGCAAAATTTCATACAAATTTTATTGCTAAGGTTTAATAAATCAAAAATCTATTCCCGACCACCTCTTTTTATTTCTTTCATATTTTTCGTAGTCAAACTTGTAAAGCTTCCCGGGCCTGTGAGGAACGTTTTGCTCATGCTCGCCCATATCAACTAAAAAGTCCATAGAGAAAAATTTCTTTCTGAAATTTCTCCGATCAAGCTTTTTGGTTAGAATTGCTTCGTAAAGATTCTGAAGCTCACGCAACGAGAATTTGTTAGGCAAAAGGCTTAATCCAAGTGGATGCTCCTGAACTCTTTTTTGCAGCCATTCATAACAATTCTCAAATATTTTCTGATGATCGAATGCAAGGCCTGTTACACTATCAACTTCATGCCAGTGTATTTCATTATCAAGTATTTTCAAACGATGGTGCTGTATATTTATAAGAGAGCAATAAGCAACTGTAACAACCCTGCCTGCAGGGTGGCGGCAAACTTCCCCAAAAGTGCGTACCTGCTCCAGGTAAACATCGTTCAACCCTGTTCGTTGCTTTAATATATGATGAGCAGATGTATCCAGGTCTTCATCGGGCTTTACAAGATCTCCAAGAAGCGTCCATTTATTTTGGTACTTTTTTAAATCTGAACGAATGAGTAAAACCTTTAGCTTGTTTTCATCGAAGCCAAAAATTACACAATCAATTGATAACGCAACACGGTTAATGCCTTGTACTTCTGATTGAATTGCTTTAAAAGTCTTTATCCTTTTTTGATGAGTATCTTTTGGGGGTTCTGCCATAATAGAATTATAAATGTATGCCACCTCTAACTGTAAATTACCATTTATTTGATCTGAAAATTGTAACACTTGTATTCACATGCAGATGAGATGCTGAACCATAATTAAATAATCCCCCGGCCACTTTTAAAGCATCAGGAGTTATCACTACAGTAGTACTGGCTTCCTTTATAAAATCAGGAGTCCACGATAATAAACTTGAAAAAGATTGAAGAGAAAAAAGATAAGGAAAAAAATACCGCACAGCATTTTTTCTCATAACAAAGCAATTTATTGTGTAAATAAAGACATTATTTTAAACTTCAATCGCTTTGGCGGAGATATTTTTACTCAAAAATTATTTGAATTATTGACTTATTCTCAGAATATATTTATGGCCATCACAGGATCAACAAATTTTATTATTTTAAATAAAAGCTTAAACTGACTATTTTTAATTTTACAACAAATCTTTCGCATGTACACAAAAGAGCAAACAAAAAGTTTGCAGTCATTAACCAATCAGCTATTGAAAAAAGCGCTTTCTTTAGATCAATTAAGAGATGTGCTAAGGTTCCATGAGTTCAGGTATTACATCTTAAATGATCCACTCATTTCTGATGTTGAGTATGACACACTTTACAAATCTTTGGAAAAACTTGAAACAGAAAGCCCGGATCGAATTACTGCTGATTCGCCTACACAAAGGGTAGGGAACAGTCTTAATAAAGATTTTGTAACAGTAACTCATCTTGTGCCTATGCTAAGCCTCGATAACAGCTACAACTCCCAGGATCTTATTGATTGGGGTAAAAGAGTAAGTGGCCTTGTTAATTCAGAAAACATTGAATATAGCGCCGAACCAAAATTCGATGGAGCCAGTATTTCATTGATCTATGAAAATGATATGCTGTCACGAGGTGCCACCCGTGGTAATGGTGTGGCGGGTGATGATGTTACTATCAACATCAGGCAAATCGGCTCCGTACCATTATTCGCGAAATTTTCCGGGTATGGAATTGAAAAAATAGAAATACGCGGCGAAGTCCTGATGACAAAAGAAAACTTCAGGAAATACAACCTCATGCTTGAAGGCGAGGGAATTCCGCCCCTTGCTAATCCACGTAATGCCGCTGCAGGGTCACTCAGGATGAAAGACCCTGCCGCAGTAAAAAAGAGAAAACTAGAAGCAATATTATATAATGTAAGCTTTGTAAGGTCGAATCCAAAAAAATCGCAGGACCCTGGGTTATTAAAAACCCACGCGGGCTCACTGCAATTGCTTGCAGCCCTTGGTTTCAAAACTCCTGTAAACGAAAAAAAAGTTTTTAGTTCCATAGAAAAGGTTATAACATTTTGCGAAGAATTTGAAACTAAGAGAGACGATCTTCCTTATGAAATTGATGGTATGGTAATAAAGGTGAACAACGTAGAGCTGCAGCAGCAAACAGGTAGTACCACTCATCATCCGCGATGGGCAATTGCTTATAAGTTTAAGGCAAGGCAGGCTTCTTCTCAATTGCTGAAAGTTGAATTCCAGGTAGGCCGCACAGGTTCAGTGACACCGGTCGCTAAAATTCAGCCGGTGCACATCAGCGGTGTTACCGTTACTTCCATCTCTCTATTTAATGCGGATGTAATTCAAGAGAAAGATTTGCGTATAGGCGATACCGTTTTAGTAGAACGGGCGGGCGATGTAATACCATATATTGTAAAACCCTTAACTGAATTGAGGACTGGAAAAGAGAAAAAAATTATCTTCCCTGAAAATTGCCCTGTGTGTAGCGATCCCCTGGTAAAACCAGAGGGAGAAGCTATCTGGAGATGTGTAAATATTAATTGTGAGGCCCAGGTGGTTGAGCGCATAATACACTTTGTAAGCAAAGATGCCATGGATATCAGGAGCCTTGGCGAAGCTAACATAAGAAAATTTTATAGCCTGGGATTGCTAAAAAATATACCCGGTATTTATTCTTTCGATTTTAATGAAATAAAAAAGCTGGAAGGATTTGGACAAAAATCAATTCACAACCTTGAAACAGCTATTGAAAATTCAAAAAGCCAAACCCTTAACAGGCTTATTTTTGGGCTTGGGATAAGATATGTTGGGGAAACTACAGCCAGGGTTTTAGGTACATCGATTGAGAATATTTTTGATCTTGCCAAATTTTCTATTGAGGAACTGAAGAAATTGAAAGATATAGGTAGTAAAGTAAGTGAAAGCATTTATGAATTTTTTCAAAATGAGGATAATATTAATATGCTTAAAACCCTTGCTTCAGAAGGTATAAATATAAAGGGAGACAAGAAAGCAGAAATAACGGGAACGCTAAGTGGAAAAACATTTTTATTTACTGGCACATTACCTGGTTTAAAAAGAAGCGATGCAGAAAAACTTGCTGAAGAAAACGGTGGTAAGCTTCTTTCATCTGTGAGCAATAATTTGAATTATCTTGTAACCGGCGATGCTGCAGGAAGTAAGCTTGAAAAAGCAAAGAAAATAAAAACAGTCAAAATAATAAGTGAGCAGGACTTTTTAAATTTGATACAGACATAGTTTTGTAACTTTAAATTAAACCCCTCTGTCATGATCAAAAAAAATAATGGTGAAATATGGAAACAGCTTCAATTTAAAGGATGGAAGCAATTGCGAAAAAAATATGCTGTATCATCTCATGGAAGGGTAGCCAGTTATAAAGAAGATATTGTTGCAGATGGCAAATTACTTGAAGGCTCTTTAACTTCCGGATATAAAACTTTGAATCTCCATATAAATGGCACCAACGGTACTATTTATTTTCATCGTGAAGTTGCAAAGCTCTTCAACAAAAAAAATTCTCCAAAAGAAAAATTTGTTATACATCTTAATCATAGTAAAACAGATAATAATTATAAGAATCTGAAATGGTCAACCCAAAAAGACGTGAGTGTGCATCAGCAAAAAAGCCCTGATAAAATTGCTTATAAAAAAGTTCAAAATTCAAGAACACGGGGCCTTAAGCTGGATGCAAAACAAGTAAAAACTATTAAGACCCTGATTGAAAATCCCCGGCGTAAACTTACTTATAAACAGATCGCTGGAAAATATAACGTGAGCGAAATGACCATTTACAGAATTAAAAGCGGTGAAAACTGGTCAAATATTTAGAATTTCATTTCTCTTTTTCAAAGCCCCCCATCTTTGCTTTTAATATAATGCTTCAATCATCTACAACAGGTTTTTTAACTCTCTTAAAAAAAAATAATAATAAGCCCTGGTTTGATCGAAACCGCGATAAATATATTTTCGCAAAAAATAATTTTGAAGAATTTGTAAAGGAGGTTATTAACCTCACCTCCGCTTTTGATGATGATATAAAATTGCTTGAAATTAGAAACTGTACCTTCAGGATAAACAGGGATATCAGGTTTTCGAAAGATAAAACGCCTTACAAATCCAATATGGGAGCATCTTTCAACAAGGGAGGCAAAAAATCGGCTTTTGCCGGTTATTATTTTCATCTTGAGCCGGGAGGTAAAAGCTTTGCCGGTGGAGGCCTTTGGATGCCAGCCGTTCAGGAACTTAAAAAACTAAGACAGGAAATAGATTACTGCTTTCCTGAATTTAAAAAAATACTTAGCAACTCATCTTTTAAAACGCATTATCCGGGTTTGGAAATGGACAAAAATCAAATGCTGGTAAATATTCCGAAAGGGTATGATAAAGAAAATCCTGCCGGAGATTTTTTGAAACTGAAAAGTTTTGTCGCAACAAAAAATATCAGTGATACACATCTTACTCTTCCCTCGCTTACCAAAGAAGTATCACAGACTTTTAAAGCATTAATGCCATTAGTAAAATTTATGAACAGGGCTTTGGAATAAATATTTATCTCAATTATCCTTTTTTTTGATTCTAAATATAGTAAGTTAATTGAATAAAATTTAGTTCCCTTTCTTTTTCTCAAAATGGGATTTCGGTTAAATCTCTTTTAATAAAAAACGGCCAGTGATAAAAATCACCGGCCTTGCTTACCTCTGAAACCACAAGAAAAAAGCTTAGTCTCTTGATAATACTCTATGTAAAGGATATTTATTCTAAATTTTACTTGTAAAACGAAATACAGTCTTATGGGGTGTGTACGGTCTTTAAAATATAGGAAAAGGAAAATACAGAATGGGCTGCTAAAGTAATACGAATTTTATTATAAAAAGAATTTTAGGGAATATATTAATAATATTTTCTTAACTCCTGGCTTGCAAACCTGTCAATCTTTTTAATTTTATAATTATACCACCACCTTGGATTTGTTTTTTTCATAATAGTGTCAATACTTCTCATCCCAAACAAATTCCAGGCACCTTTCGCTTTACCCGAGATAGTATTTTGTAAGGCACGAAGGCTCATAGCAAACCCACTTTCAAGATATTCCATATGATGCCAATACCCCGCCGGCATAAATAAAGTATCACCATGCTCCATTATTAATTCATAGCCTGTCGCATATTTTAAAGCTGGAAATTTTTCATAATCTGGCTTACCCATTTCCATGTTATAATTTGAAAAATCGGCAAGGCTAAGTACTTCAAAAGGCTTTCGGTAAAGTTTATGCTGCTCCTCATGACGAAATAATAAAACCTTTTTTCTCCCTCCAAACTGGGTATGCAAAATATGTGAAAGATCAATATCAAAATGCATGTGTGTAATAGATGTTTGGCCACCTGTAAACAACATCGGGTATTTTTTCACAAATCCTTTCATCAATTCTTCCGGCCAGGTAAAATCTTCCGTGAGCTGCGGGGCGTGTGTAAAAATATTAAACAAAAATATACGCCATGCTGCCGGGCCTTCCTGGATCATGTCAACGTATTCTCCAAAAGTTTTATAATCATCCGCGGTGTTTATAGGCGTATAGGCGTCGCTTTTTACATTATTATAAAGCCCTACTTTCTTCTCACCTACAATTTGTTTGAAATAATCCCAGGTCCATTTATTGTAGGCAGGCCATTGTTTTGCAAGCCCTGTAATTACCAATGGCTTTTTGGGCAGGTAATAATTAGCTTTAAAATTTTCAGGCGAAATGCTTTCTACTTTATCTACACTATTTAAATTCATTTACAACCTTTTGGAGCAAAATTAAATAATATCATATGGCAATATTTAAAATTATCGTAATTCAACGACAAAATATATTAAACGCTTATACAGATTTGGTAAAAAATAGGTATAAACAAGATAACAAGTTAAATGCTTATTCAAATTTGCAGTGAAAGAGAAAAACTAATAAGTGTTAGTTTTGGCAAAAAATAAATTATTTTAATGGCAAAAATAATAACGATCAAAAATGGTACTAAAAGAGACGTAATTATACAGTCAGCTGCATCTTTATTTAAGGAAAAAGGATATACAGCAACCTCCATGCGTGATATCGCGGAAACAATTGGGGTGGAAGCTCCCAGCCTTTACAATCATATTGAATCCAAAAAGGAAATTTTAAATGACATCTGCTTCAGGATTGCCCGCTTATTTACTATTCATTTAAAAGAAGTTGAATTAAGCGCCGGAGCGATTTTGAATAAAATAGAAAGTATTATCCGTTTTCATATCTCGATGATGATAATTGAATATCAGAATGTATACATTTCTGATCATGAATGGAAACACATGCATGAACCATTTCTTACAGATTTTAAGAATCAACGGCGCAACTACAGGTCGAGGATTGCGGCGCTTGTACAAAAAGGGATTGACGAAAATGAAATAAGCCCTGTAAACCCTTATGTGGCTGTACTTACAATTTTGTCAGCAATAGGAGGTATCGAAAGCTGGCAAAGATCATCAAAAAAAATTGATGCAAAATCATTGGAAGAAAATATGGTAAAGATGTTGATTGGAGGATTGAGAAATCATGCCCCTACTGGTACTCTTACGAAAATAACTAATGAAACAGTGGCTATAGTTCATTAAGTCAATAAATACTAAAAATAAAGTGGCGATACATTTTCATAAACTTATCGTAAAGGATATACGGCAGGAAACAAAAGATTGTGTCTCTATCGCATTTGAAATTCCGGCAGAATTAAAAAATGATTTCAGGTTCAAACAAGGGCAAAATGTAACAATTAAATTTAATGCAGATGAAGAAATAAGGAGGTCTTATTCTATTTGCACAAGCCCCATCGATAATGAATTAAGAATTGCTGTTAAAAAAGTTTATAATGGGGCATTTTCAACTTTCGCAAATGTAACTATTAAAAAAGGTGATGTGCTTGATGTGATGCCTCCAACTGGTGCATTTTTTACTGAAGTAAACCAGGCCAACAAAAAAGATTATGTCTTCTTTGCAGCAGGCAGTGGCATTACCCCGGTCATTTCCATTATTAAAACCATTTTGTATGTAGAGCCTGAAAGCACTGTTACTCTTATATATGGTAACAAAAATGTGTCGTCGATCATTTTTAAAGAAGGCCTGGAAGCTTTGAAAGATAAACACATCAGCCGTTTTCGTTTATATCATATTTTAAGCAGGGAACGAACAGAAGCTGTAATTAATTATGGAAGGATAGATACAAACAAATGTCATCAGCTTTCAAAGCTGATTGACTTTATCTCCGCTGATGAGTTTTTTATCTGCGGGCCTGAGCAAATGATTTTCTCGGTAAAAGGTTTTTTAGAAAACAAAGGGGTTTCTAAAAAGAAAATCCACTTTGAATTATTTACAACCCCCACCAGGAAACATACAACGATTTACAATACAGTACATGCGCCTGAAGAAGAAGGAAGTAAAATAACAGTAAAGCTGGATGGGCGCAGTTTTAATTTTAACCTTGATTATAACAGCAATAATATTCTTGATGCTGCATTGGCGGAAGGCGCTGATCTACCATTTGCCTGTAAAGGCGGAGTATGTTGTACCTGTAAATCAAAACTTATAGAAGGTGAAGTTGAAATGGAAGTTAATTACGGGCTTGAGCCGGAAGAAGTAGAAGCTGGATTTATTTTGACCTGTCAATCACATCCAAGAAGCAAAAAGGTAGTGGTGGATTTTGATGTGAAATAATTTTTTTAATCTGATAAGTAAAGTAATTGAATTAAGAATCGATATTAAGATTAAGAAAGGAATGAAACTTCAAAAGTATAACCCATCTTGCTGTTACTTTATTGGGAGAAAGATTATTAAATAATACAGATTAGGGGACAAAAAACCCAAGGAACTCCTTGGGTTAATATGGTTTCTCAGGGGGCCATTCGTTAATAATACCCGTATATTAAATTATTGGCTTTTGTATAAAATAAAAAGTCCTAAAAAGAAAAAAGCGAAAGCAAAGAGGCCAAGGTAAAGGAAGAATAAAGGATTAAGGGATTCGCTATCGAATAGTAAGAGAAGGAACAAAAGGATTAGACCCATACCAAGTAAGGGTAAGCTAAAACCACTATAGTCTTTAACCGTCATAGTGTTTTTTTATAATTAACGAAAAAAGAATTAATTTTTGCTTTAGTAAGGTGGAGTTAGAAAAATTATAAATATTCCTGATTTAAAACTATATAATTGTAACATAAAATCAAAAGGAAACATACGTTAATAGTAGTCGTAATATTTCCAGAATTTATAATCTTATAAATACTTGTATTATTCGGAAATTACTGAAGGGAGGCGGTAATTTCAAGGTTTAAGATGTATATCATTGCCTAAGGATTTAGCTAACACCCGTTAGTTTTTACACTCCTGAATTTGTAACTTTGAGTAATAACATTATTAATATATGGCGACTGAAGATTTGCAAAAAATATTTGAAGATAAAGTATCGCAGGAAATAAAAATAGAGCCTAAAGACTGGATGCCCGATGACTATCGCAAAACTTTAATAAGGCAAATAAGCCAGCATGCACATAGTGAAATTGTGGGGATGTTACCCGAAAGAAACTGGATAACCCGTGCACCTTCTCTTAGAAGAAAAGCAACGCTCCTGGCAAAAGTGCAGGATGAAGCCGGGCACGGGCTTTATTTATATGCAGCCGCGGAAACCATAGGCATTAGTAGGGAAGAAATGGTTGACCAGTTATTAACAGGCAAAGCAAAATATTCCTCCATTTTTAATTACCCAACTTTAACGTGGGCTGATATTGGCGCAATAGGTTGGCTTGTTGACGGCGCAGCTATTATGAACCAGGTGCCCTTGTGTCGTGCATCTTACGGGCCATACGCACGTGCAATGATAAGAGTATGCAAAGAAGAAAGTTTTCATCAACGCCAGGGTTTCGAAATTTTACTCACACTATGCCGCGGCTCAAAAGAACAAAAAGAAATGGCACAGGATGCGTTAAACCGGTGGTGGTGGCCAAGTCTTATGATGTTTGGGCCAAATGATGATGCATCTCCTCACACACAACAAAGCATGAAATGGAAAATCAAAAGATTTACCAATGATGAGCTTCGCCAAAAATTTGTAGATATATGTAAAGAACAGGCGGATATTCTTGGGCTTATCATACCCGATCCGGATCTTAAATGGAATGAAGAGAGTAAGCATTATGATTTTGGCGAAATAAACTGGGATGAATTCCGAAACGTTGTGAAAGGCAATGGCCCTTGCAATAAAGAGCGCTTAGCCGCAAGGGTGAGTGCCCATGAAAATGGTCAATGGGTGAGAGAGGCAGCAATGGCATATGCGGAGAAAAAAAGGTTATTATTGATTAATAATTATTAATTATTCCCGTATGGCAACTTATGATCATTTCTATGATTTGCCTGTTTACAAGAAGTGTAGATCTTTTAGAAAAAATGTCTCTCAAATAGTGAAATCTAATTTTCCCAAGTCTGAAGAATATCATCTTAAATCACAAGTTTTAGATTCGAGCCGGTCTATCACAGCAAATATCGCAGAAGGATTTGGCAGATTTCATTACCAGAAAAATATTCAGTTTTGCCGACAAGCAAGAGGATCAATGACAGAAACAATAGATCATATGATAACTGCATTTGATGAGGAATATATTAAAGAAGAAAAATTAAAAACCCTGAATGAAGAGTATAAAACATGTCTGAAAGAATTAAATATTTATATAAAGTATCTTAAAAGTGCGAAGGAAATAATTAATAATATATAATCAGTAATGAATAATGACGAACCACTTTGGGAGGTTTTTATAAGAAGCAAGCAAGGGCTTGATCATAAACATGTGGGAAGCCTGCATGCGGCTGATGCACAAATGGCCATTGAGAATGCAAGGGATGTTTATACCCGTAGAATGGAAGGCATAAGCATTTGGGTTGTTGAATCAAAAAGTATTCATTCTTCCAATCCAGATGAAGCAGCAAGTATGTATGACCCGGCAAATGATAAAATATATCGCCATCCAACATTTTATGATTTACCTGATGAATTAAAACACATGTAATGTCCGATCATCTAATCAACTGCACACTTCACTTAGCAGACAATTCGTTAATAATGGGACACCGGCTTAGTGAATGGACAGGTCACGGACCCATGCTGGAACAGGATATTGCCATCAGCAATATTGCATTAGATCTTATTGGGCAATCAAGAAATTTTTATCAGTACGCAGCTAATTTGATTAATGCTGGCAATGAATCAAAAACTGAGGCAACCGAGGACACCCTTGCTTACCTAAGAGATGCACGTGAATTCAAAAATCTCTTAATTACAGAAATACCAAATGGCGACTGGGCTAAAACAGTTTTAAAATTATTCTTCTTCAGTAATTACCAATTTTATTTTTATCAAAAATTAATATCTTCTTCCGATGAGCAATTGGCGGCTATTGCAGAAAAGTCCCTTAAAGAAGTTACCTATCATTTGCGATGGGGCAGTGAATGGGTAATACGCCTTGGAGATGGAACAGAAGAAAGTAACGGGAGAATAAAACTGGCTCTTGAAGAAATATGGCCATTTACCGGCGAAATGTTTGAACCCGCGGAATACGAAAAAGCCTGTAAAGAAAATCATGTAAGCGTTGACGTGAGTGAAATAAAAAATGATTGGCAGAACAAAGTAAGGGAAGTATTAGAGAGAGCAACTCTTTCATATTCGCAAGATGAAGAAGTATGGATGCAAAGCGGTGGAAAAAATGGAATTCATACAGAACAACTCGGTTTCATTTTGGCTGAAATGCAATTTTTACAAAGAGCATATCCTGGCTGTGAATGGTAAGAATATAATATGGAGAATATACAGGAAAATATCAGTAATGAAGTTATCTGGAACATGATGAAGGAAATTAATGATCCTGAAATTCCTTTATTGTCCATTACAGATTTAGGAATAGTAAGGAATATTAATACCAATAATCGAGAGGTTGAAGTTTTTATTACTCCCACCTATAGCGGCTGCCCGGCAATGGATGTAATTTCTATGAATATAAGGATGTCCCTTTTGCAAAATGGATTTGAAAAAATCAAAATCACGCAGCAACTTTCCCCGGCATGGACAACAGACTGGATGACTGATGAAGGGAAACAAAAATTAAAATCTTATGGAATTGCACCGCCGATAGGAAAAATATTTGATAAAAAATATTTAGAAGAAGAGTTAAAAGTTGAATGCCCACAGTGTGGATCCCAAAACTCAAAACTGATCAGCCAGTTTGGTTCTACTGCCTGCAAAGCATTATATCAGTGCAGCGATTGTTTGGAACCTTTCGATTATTTTAAATGTCATTGAAAATTTTAATTTTGGATTTTTGAATTATAACCTCACATAAACTATTATGTCCCCAATCATTTTCGAAGTAAAAAATTCTATAGCTTACGTTATTCTCAACCGTCCTGAAAAACTTAATTCTTTCAATCGTGAAATGACCTTGCTGTTACAGGAAAGGTTAGATGAATGTGAAAGCAATAAAGAGATTAGGTGCGTATTGACTACTGGTGCGGGAAAAGCATTTTGTGCCGGTCAGGATCTTGCTGAAGCAGTTGATCCCAATGGTCCCGGAATGAGAAAAATCTTAGGCGAACATTACAACCCTATCATTAGTAAAATAAGAAATTTGAATAAGCCGGTAATAGCCGCTGTAAACGGGATAGCCGCTGGCGCCGGCGCTAATATTGCTTTATGCTGCGATATAGTAATTGCTGCTCAATCTGCCTCTTTCTTACAGGCTTTTAGTAAGATTGGATTGATACCTGATAGTGGTGGAACTTTTTTTCTACCCCGACTGATTGGCTTTCAAAAAGCAAGCGCACTTATGATGCTTGGCGATAAAATCTCTGCAGAAGAAGCAGAAAGGCTCGGCATGATCTACAAAGTTTTTCCTGACAGTTCCTTTAAAGAAGAAACAGAAAAAATTGCTTTTACGCTTGCTTCTCTTCCAACAATAGGATTAGCTTATACCAAAAAGGCTCTAAATAAATCATCGGAACAAACATTGGAACAACAATTAAAAACAGAAGATGAACTTCAGCAAAAAGCAGCGTTAACAAAAGATTTTGAAGAAGGTGTTTTAGCTTTTTTAGAGAAAAGAAAAGCTATTTTTAAAGGTGAATAAATACAAGAAATGGATAAAAATAAACAGGCCCAACGGGTAGTAGACCATATGATGGATTCCGACCTGTTTAGCCAATGGCTCGGTATAGAAATAATAGAAGTAAAAGAAGGATACAGTAAAATTAAAATGAAGCTTCGCAAAGAAATGATCAATGGATTCGGTGTTATACATGGAGGTATTGCGTTCTCACTTGGAGACAGTGCATTTGCATTTGCCTGCAACAACAGGAACAACCTATCTATGGCACTAGATACGTCCATCACTTTTACAAAATCGACCCAACCGGGAGATGAATTAACTGCCGAAGCTAAAGAATTACACAATGGCCGTAGCACCGGGCTCTACCTTATTACAATTACAAATCAACATAATATCCAGGTTGCACTCTTCAAAGGGACATGTTTCCGAACAGGCAAACATTTGATATCATAGCGAGGTAAATTATCAATAAAAATATCGTGCCTCTGAATTAATTTTTTTTTTGATTGTTCAATGGAACTTGCTAACCAAAATATTTTCACCAATTGATAAGTTATCTATATCATACTTTTTTTACTAGAAGCCAGTTCAGTTTTAATAGTAAATATATTACTTGACAATAAAGTATCTGTAAATACCATGCAGACGAAAGCATGTTTTTATCAACGATTTATATATTTGTTTTTTCAAAAGGCTTACTGGTATCTCTTACCGCAATCATCGTGATAATTGCTGAAAGCAAAAGCGATACCGACATAAAAATATATGAAGCATCAAACCCTCCTGTTGCACCGTTTAAGTAACCTACAATGTATGCTCCTATAAAAGCTCCTAAAGCTCCGAAACTGTTGATTAATGCAATAGCCCCTCCTGCAACATTGCCGGGTAAAATTTCAGTGATAATGGCAAAGAATGGCCCGTATGGTGCGTACATAGCACCACCTGCAATAACAAGCAACGTGAATGATAGCCAGAAATTATTTGGGCCAATCAGATAAGAAGCATAAAATGCTACTGCCCCAACTAACAGGAACGGCCACACGAAAATTTTTCGGTTTAATGTTTTATCAGAAAAATAAGAAGCACTAAGCATTCCAATAATTGCCAGTAAATAAGGAACAGATGCAAGCCAGCCGGTTTTGACGATGTTCATATCCGGCGCCGCATTTATGATGGAAGGAAGCCACATCACAAATCCATACACGCCAATGCTCCATAAAGCATATTGTAAGCAAAGCAGAATAACCACTTTTGATTTAAAGGCTTCGCCATAATCCTTAACAGGCTTTATGATTTGCTGTTCTTCATGCAGCTTTTTTTCAAGGTTTGCTTTTTCATTATCTGTCAACCATTTTGCATTTTTTGGCTTGTCATCAACAAGGTACCACCAAAAAAAAGCCCAGACAATTGCAGGCAATCCTTCAAAAATAAACATCCAGCGCCAGCCAACAGATTTTACCAAATACCCTGATAATATTGACATCCAGAGAATGGTTACCGGATTGCCCAGGATTAAAAATGTATTTGCCCTTGAGCGTTCAGATTTTGTAAACCACCGGCTTAGAAATATAAGCATTGCCGGCATTACAGCGCTCTCCACAACTCCCAGCATAAAACGTATTGCAATTAAAACATTCACATTGCTTACCATGCCTGTTGCCATTGCAAGAAATCCCCATAAAATAAGCGACAAGAAAATTAATTTCTTAGCACTTTTATTTGCAGCATACAACGCACCGGGGATTTGAAAGAAAAAGTACCCTAAAAAAAACAACGATGCCAGCCATGAGGACATCACTTTGGTAATATTTAAATCGGTAGCCATACCTCCGGCAGCAGCAAACCCAAAATTAGCCCGGTCAAGGTATGCAAGACTATAAGTAATAAAAGCTATGGGAATGAGGCGGTACCAGCGTCTTTTAGCAATCGTTTCCCTCATGTAAATATCTTTTAATAGTGTACGGATATATAGGAACTCTTGTCATTTTGGAACTCTTACTTTGATAACTATTTTTTTTATTGAATCATAACCATCAACCTTAAATGCCGGCCTGTGAATTTCATTAGGAGAAAATATGAAAAAGGTACCAGGCTCTGCATCATAATATTTTTCTCCGGTAACAGTAAAGTTTTCGTTATCTGTTTTAGGATCATAAGGTATGGAAACTATGGAGTTGGGAGAAAAAACAGAAGCAATCCCCATTTCAGCTTTGCCTTTTATGATATATTGAAGGTCATTAAAATTTCTATGTGCCTCCCATTTTACCTGGTCTTTATTATTGGGATTCAATTCTGTTATAGTAGCAATCACATTATTTGAGTCAATAACATATTTGCCTGGTTTCATATCAGCAAGATTATTAGTTTTCAAAAAATTAAATGCTTCATCCCACCAGATTTTATTCTTATGGTATTGCTTTGAAAATTCCTGTCTATTGATGCTTTCGTGAGAAGCAAGTTGTAACCCATTCAGCCAATTTTTGCTTTGAAACCATTGAGAATTTTTATCGTTACTCATAGATCCTTTTGTCGATTTTGATGAAGTGCAATTTGCAAGCAAAGCAATTGCAGAAATAAATAGAAACATCATTAAAAAAAATCGATAGCCGGTAAATCTTTTCATTTTTAAATATTTAAGTGAAAATTATTTTAATATCATGTACTTTATTTCAACGCAAACGCAATGTAGTTTCCGCCCGGCTTACCTCCTCTTGCCCCGCCTGCCGCTATTACAATATATTGCTTGCCATCAACTTCATAAGTTATAGGTGTAGCGAAGCCTCCGGCAGGAAGCTGGTATTCCCAAACGACCTTTCCTGTTTTTCTATCAAAAGCCCTGATTTTTTCATCCCTCGTTGCTGCTATAAATACAAGCCCCCCGGCTGTTACAACAGGCCCACCATAACTTTCAGTTCCTGTGACAGGAATTCCTTTCTTAGTTAACTCAGGATACTCACCCAACGGCACCCGCCATATATAATCACCTGTATTAAGATCAATAGCATTGAGTGTTCCCCATGGTGGCTTAATTCCCGGGTAGCCGTCACTGTCAGTTAATTTTTTCCAAACCCTATTTACATAAGCCGGCTTAAATCCAAACTCCTTATTCTTTACTTCCTGTAAAGGAGTTGCTACAGTATGCTCACTGAAAGACTGAAGCCTGTTCTGAGTTTTAGAGTTTAATAAATAATTTACAATTGCAGTGCGGTCTTCGTCTGAAAGACGTTGAAATGAAGGCATTCTGCCACTTCCGCTTTTTACAATTGATTGGATTTCGGTTGCTGTGCGTTTCTTTCCTATATCAATAAGTTTAGGAAAATCTGTGCCACTCCCGTTTCTATCCTGCCCATGACAGGCAGCACAATTCATTATATAAAGCGCATTGCCAGTTGACAGGGAAGCGAATTCTTTGTTTCGTGTTGCTGTATCTATCATTTGAACTATCCACGGGTCATCGTTTGAGTTTTGGTAAAGTATGCCATCAGGGCTTATCGCATTTCCGCCCCATTCCGCGCCCCCGCTATAGCCAAAAAGCAAAGTGCCTTTTGTATTTGGAGGAGTAAATTTATTATCTGATTTATATTGCATGAATTGATCCTTCACATAAGCATGCGATTCCGGAGAAATATCTGTGATATCTGCTTCTGTAAATACCTGGTGCGAAAGGGGCAAAGGCTTAACCGGATATTTTTGAGTAGGCCACGGGTGCTCTCCCGGAAGACCATCAGTTGGTACTGGCCGTTCTTCTATAAGAAAAATAGAAGTACCATCATCCCGGTCAAGTACATAGATTAATCCATCTTTAGTTGCCTGCACAACTGCATCAACCATTTTCCCATTGTGGCTTATTGTTACAAGGTTGGGTGGACATGGCTCATCACGGTCCCAAAGATCATGATGAATCGTTTGGTAATACCATTTCATTTTACCTGATGCCGCATCAAGTGCCATAATGCAATCTGAAAAGAGGTTTGTTCCCGCACGGTTTCCGCCATAAAAATCAGATGCAGGTGAGCCTGTTCCGAAATATACAACTCCTCTTTTTTCATCAAGGGTTAAGCCACTCCAATTGTTCGCTGCACCAATGCTTTTCCATGCATCCTTTGGCCAGGTATCATAACCAAATTCTCCGGGCCGTGGCACAGTATGAAAAACCCATTTTAATTTACCCGTTACAATATCAAAAGCCCTTATACTTCCCGGTGCGGCATCACCAGACTCGGGTACTGCTGAACCAATAATTAATAAGTTTTTATAAACAGTTCCCGGTGTGTTGGCCGTCACTGAAAGGTGGCTTACATCGTGATCCGTGTCAGGAGCAAGGCCTTCGTGAAGGTCAACTATGCCATTTTTGCCAAATCCTGAAATAAGTTTTCCATCGTTCGCATTCAAACAAAATAGATTGGAACCTGCACTATAAAGTATGCGTTTATCATTACCGCTTTCCCAATACACAACGCCTCTGTTTACATTTATTACATTATATCTTTTGGCGTCTTTAGAAGGTTCAAATTTCCACATCTGTTTCCCCGTACCTGCATTTAGTGCAAATAGTTTAAGGTCGGTAGTGGTTCCATATAAAATACCATGAACTACAATTGGCTGGCATTGAATTGCTTTTGGCCGTTGAGGTTTTGAATCGTTTGTATCAGGACTTTCTGCAGCGTTATACATCCACGCCACCTGCAAGTTTGTTACATTAGTTATATTGATCTGATCTAACGGTGAGTAACGGTTACCGGCTTTATTGCCGCCGTAAACAGGATAATCATTACCAGGCTGCATAGAAGTTTCAGAATTCCTGCAACTTATTATTAGCAAAAGACCCATCGCAAAAGATATCAAAGTTCTCTTCACTTATTTTTAGTTAATTCTTACCGGTTTTAGCGAATAGTATTTATATGAAATTTTCCAACTGAACGATTCACCCGGATTTATTCTAATTTGAATATATGGCTCAGGGCATACTGTTGTTGATGCTGACCAAAATACTAATTTTGATAATGGTTTATCACATGTAATTCTCACTTCTGCGCCGGTATTTCGATTTTCAACTTTTATGTCATAATCTTTTGGACTATTTCCATATCCATGCAATGCTGTATAGTACACATGTTCATTCTTATCTAATTCTTTCAGAAAAACAATCTGGTTTTTTTGTATCTCTGCGAGATCTGCTCTTCCACCTTCACCAGTAAGATCGAATGTAAATCTAATTGTAAATCCCGGCCCAGTGGCCTGCTTATCAAGCATAAAAAAATTATGATCATAAACTTCAGTTTCAATTATTTTCTTTCCGGTATTTTTCAAGGTATGAGAGATAACCATTTCTGCTTTTCCCTTTATTAACTCTATAGTTTTCTTGTACTCATAAGCATAAGATGTATCATTGAGGTTATGCAGAAATTCAACCCAATTAGATTTTGTTTTCACTTTCCATTTCCCTGGATTCAGGATTTCGTAGGGTGGCACAATTGAATACTTCGACGTGTCAGGCCTTACAAGAATGCCAATTCCAATTTTCAAAAAAGTTTCTCCTGGCTTAGCTTCATTAAATCCAATTGGCAAAAAATCTTCCACCGGCCCCATAATAACATCATGCATCCTGGGATCGTATTTCGAAAACCATTGCCCATAATATGAGTGGCCTTTAAATTCAAGATCTGCAATTACTCCTGACCAATCAAACCTTGATCCACGGTAATAACCATTATCCGGGTCAGGCAGATAAAGGCGGGCGTATATCAGTCCATTAGTAATTTCCACTTCCGGAGGTTTTACAAAAGTGGTAGCGATGATTGTGAAAACACACAAAGTGAAAATAATAACAAGGGGTTTTTTGGGGAGATATATCTTCATTTTTTCATCATCAATAGAATGCGTTTATTAATGTTAATTTATTTGAGATGATAGAATGATTTACAATTTCAATATCCGAACTTTATTTTTTTTCTTTATTTGCCAACTTCTCTCAGGCTACTAAGGATAAACTATCTCCACTTCTTTTAACCTTAATAGAAAACGTTTCACAGAACAAGCGACCATATCATTTCTAACCTTTGGAGAAAAATGATTAATTGAAATTTAAAACCTTATTACCTTATTTTACTGATGCTTATCGAAAGGTATTTGGGACTCGGATAATAAAGTAATAAAGTAGGTTGATATTTGTAGCATTTTTTTTCTACTTAGGTCCCAATAAGGATGATTAAAAGGATTTATCAGTCTTCATAATTATGCGCTTTTAAATAATCATTTAATTCCTTCCGGGTCATAGGTAACTTATTATCGGGATAATTATTGATCCAGTTTAAAAAATCTTTTTTTATTTCATCCGACCATCGGCTATCAATCTGGCCGGCTAAATATTTCTTTTCCTTTAAGCGCTGAAAGCCAAACTGGTCACGCAAGGCAGTTACCTCGGATGATATTACCAATTCATCGATAAGATTTGCGGGAATAAAAATAGTACCGTATTGATTTGCCAATACCACATCGCCTGGCAATACAATTGCCCGACCTACCCGAATGGGAGTGTTGATAGAAGTGAGCATCTCTTCCTGGAGATAAGATGGGTCAACTCCTTTTATCCATCCGTTAAATCCTTTAATTTCTCTCAATCCTGCAAGGTCTCTTACCGATGCATTGAAAATAACTCCGTTCTGTGAATTGGCATAAATAGCATTTCCCAGGTTAGACCCTATAAGAGTACCATCAATTATTCTTTCATACCCATCAGCGACATACACATCACCCGGTTGTAATACATTAATAGGCCACGAATTGGTTCCACCTGATGAATCACGTCCTTCAGCTACTCCTTGTTGCTTTACTAATTTTACGAGATCCGGCCTTGATGGCATATATTGAGCAGTTACTACCCGGCCGGTCATTACACTATCAGGATTGATGATTTGCCAGTTGCCTTCATATTGATTATGAAAACCTTTACCGCGTAAATAACCCCAGGCTTCTTCCATGGCTACATGTTTCAGCCTCTTCAATATTGCATCGGGAACCTTAGGCCTGCCGTCTGCAAAGCGTTCTCCTTTCCAATCGGGGGTAAGGCTTTTAATATATTCAGGTGAAGAACCTACCCTTTGCGCTTCAGTAAAAAATAATGTGAAAATAAATGCTGCGAGTAATACTAATTTTTTATTCATAATTGTATTGTATTGTTTTCTCAAATTTATTTCTAAATAAAATTTATTTAATTCCCAATAATTAAGACTTGGCCGTTAAAGTTGTTCCCCTCGCAGCATCAATAAGCCCTCTTATATACCCGATTGCAAATAAAGTCCCTATAGTGCTATAACCTGGAAAACTGTTGCTGTCGCCTGCCATGGTAGGCACGTGATCGGGGCGAATGGGGCCTTTGAAACCAGTATCATATAATATCTGCATCAACCTGGCCATGTCCATTTGGCCATCGTCTATAAATGTTTCATTAAAGTGCTGCTTATAGCCACGTACATTCCTGAAATGAACAAAAGTGATCGCCTTTTTCTTGCCAAAATATTCAATTGCTGCAGGAAGATCTTCGGGTTTATCTTTTTCTCCCATCTCTCCAAAAGTTCCATCCCAGGTGATACCGTTATTAGGGCTGGGATAAATATCAACCAATCGCTTGAAAGCAGCTACAGAAGTCATGATGCGGGGAACACCCCTGATTGCGTCAACGGGCGGGTCATCAGGGTGCATTGATAATTTTATTCCATATTTTTCTGCTTCGGGAACAACAGCCTTAAGAAAATAATCAAGGTTTTTCCACATCAGATCATGGGTGAGAGAACCATATTCTGTGATGGGATCCCCCGTCATTTTATCAATATCAAAACCCATAACCAATGCACCACCGCGGTCAGGCATTTCTTTATCTGATCTTGCCCAGCTTATCAAAGGCATCCAGTTATAACAAACCGTATCAATACCCAACCTGGAAATATTTTTCATGAACGTGATGAAATTTGCAATCTCTTCATCCCTGCCTTCAAGGCCGAGTTTGGTTTTTGTATTAAGTGATGGAGGCCCCTCTACCACTGTTAGTTTTAATCCTTCTTTATCCCAGGATTCTTTTACTGCTTTTATTACATCAAATTCCCAATTATTTGCATCGCCCATATCTACCATTTTTGGGTTGATTCCTCCCACGGCACCTAATACACCCATTTGCTTTGCGAGCTCAATCCTTCGCGGTTCTTTACCTGCAAAATATGCAAGGCACAATTTCATTCCTGCATCTTTGATATAATCCACTTCGGCCCTGGTCTCTTTATAAGAACTAATATTCTTTGCAATCTGGTTAGGCAGGTTTGCCGCAGTAGCGGCACTCATTGTACCAAGTGATAAGGAGGCAGCTACTGAAGCGCTTTTTTTTATAAACCCTCTGCGATTGTCCTTCATTATTATTAATTTTTAGACTTCAAGAAAACACATCGATATATTAAACTTGTAAATGGAAAAATACGCCAAATCAATTTTCCTTCAGGTCTTTTTCAAATGCTATTTTATCATTTTGAGATATTATCTAAGCTGTTAGTATACCCGGCCTTTTTAATATAATCTTTGCGATTATCGCTCGTTACTTTTTATTAGCTTGTTACTTTCGAACTGTAAAATTTACATAGATAATACGGCCAGCTTCATCGCACGGGCAAAAGCTAGGTTATAAGCCTGGCCTGCATATCCTCCACCTCCGGGATATTGATTTTTTGTACCTCCCGGATGTTGCCGGTCATAATCAAGCGCCCGCGGATGTTCCGGGTATAGCCCGTGGTTGTATTTTATTTTGATAAGCTCGCGCATAACCGCGAAAAGATTTACCTGGCCCTCATCACAAAAAACCTCCTGGTATTTGACGTAGGGCTTATCAACAATCACATTGCGATAATGCATGTGATTGATGCGATCGCGGGATCCTAAATAATGCAATACTTCCAGAGGATCTTCTCCCATTTCTCTTGTTACGCCGCAATCAAAAGTCATCCCATTTGACGGGCTGTCAACTATGTCAATCATGCGTTTCCAATCTTTGAAGGTGGCCATGATTTGGGCATTACCATGTGATAGAGGAATAGGAGGGTCATTGGGATGCAACGCCATACGCACACCAGCTTTCTCGGCCACGGGAATCACCGCAATGAGAAAATAAGTGAGGCTGTTCCAAAGCATTTCAGCAGTTTGAGGTGTGCCTAACTTTGGATCAGGTGGAAGGTTTTTACCTCTCTCATAATCGAAACCAGTATTACCTGCGCCACCCCTTGCTTTTACTTCATAATACCCTTCCATCAGGCGGTGCGCATAAAAATTATATTCCACAACAGGCAACCCTGCTTTACCCGCAGCAACCAGTGAATCCTGAATTTTCTTAATTTCTTCATCACGTCCGGTACGTCCATAAATGGTGTTTGGATGCCCGCCGATCATCATGTTGATAACAGTCAACCCCTCACTTTTAAATCGATCCATTACAGAACGCAGCGCTTCAACATTCCAGGGAATTTCAGGACCACCCATTAAAACATAATCTGCACCCATCTGTTTAGCCTGGCGCATTTCATTTACATCTGCATCTTGCGAAACGCCAATGCATAATTTTGGAGTGTCAGGATTTTCAGGAATGGGCCATTCAACTTCTTTGCTTGTAGGTTTTGCTGGATTTGCCGTGCTCTTATTCTTAATTGTTTCTGAACATGCGCTTAATCCACCAACAGTCATAACCGCTGCAAGTGAAGTACTTTTTTTTATAAAGTTTCTGCGGTTATCTTTCATAATACATTAAAATTAGCGGATAATTATCTAAATATCTTTAACTGAAAATCCTGTCGTGTGAGCGTTTTTCATTCCATTCAGGCGTTGGGGCAAAAAAGCTTTTATCCTTTGCATGCAAATGTTTTTTTACTTCTTCTTCATTCAATTCAATGCCTAAGCCCGGGGCGGTAAGCGGAACATTAGCGAAGCCTTTTGTAATCATTTGCCTGCCATCAGTTGTTTTTATTAATCCTTCCCACCAGGGCACATCTATATTATGATGCTCACATGCTAAAAAGTTTTGCGTTGCCGCCGCACAATGTACATCGGCCATAAATGAAACTGGTGTACCAGCCTGGTGAAGCGCCATTGCCACGCCATGCTCTTCTGCATAATCAGCAATTCTTTTGGTTTCTAACAGGCCGCCTGAAGTTGCCAGGTCGGGGTGAATGATATCAACAGCATGTATATCTATTAATGGCTTAAAGTTTTTCAGCAAATAAATATCTTCACCCGTAAGCAGCGGGGTTTCTAATGCATCTGACATGGTTTTCCATTGGTCTGTTAATTCCCATGATACAATATCTTCCATCCATGCCAGCCTGTATTTCTCCAATGCTTTACCAAGTCGTATCCCGTTATTTAAATCAAAATGGCCATAATGGTCAGTAGAAAGTGGTATATCATACCCGACCATGCTACGTACATTTTCCACAATTTTAGATAATTCGTCCAGGCCTTTATCCGTAATTTGTATTTGAGTAAAAGGATGCAGGGTATTCGCATAGGACATATAATCACCTTGCCACTGTTTAAGAGAACCCTGGTCTTGCCAAAATTTTTGATTCACAAGTGTGCCCGGTATTTTTGTAAGCTCGTCAATGGAAACATCCATTTTAAGCCAGGTGTAACCCTGGTCTTCTATACGATACTTGATTAACTTTAATTGTTCTTCCGGTGAATCAGCTTCAGGAGTATCAGCATATAATCTTATTTTATCCCGGTACTTTCCTCCTAATAATTGCCATGCGGGAACATTCCAGACTTTTCCGCAAATATCCCAAAGGGCTATCTCTACTGCACATACTCCGCCTGCCTGCCTGCTTTGGCCGCCAAATTGTTTTATAATTTTGAATATCATTTCAACATTACAAGGATTTAATCCAAGAATATGTCCTTTCAGCATGAGTGCATAACGTGGATCGGCTGCATCTCTCACTTCTCCCAAGCCATATATTCCCTGGTTCGTATCAATACGGATAATGGCTGTACCTCCCATAGCCCCAGTTAGAGCATACCGCATGTCGGTAATTTTTAAATCCGACGGGCTCGAATCGCGTTTAACCTTGCCGGTTGTTTGAGCAATTGTATCGCCGATCGATAAGTTCATCATCCCGGCTAATGTTATCCCCCCGATCGCTGTTTTCTTCAAAAAATCACGGCGATCTTTTTTAGTTTCCGTATTATCTATTTCTGCCTGGGATTTCAGCGCCGATGCTTTTTCAACTTCTTTATTACTTGCTGAGATTTGTTTTAGAATACTTTTCATCATGATATTGTTTATGTTTTAATTAATGGGTTAATGCTTTTGTTATTAGATAGGCATATTTATATTTGCTCACGGCAATTTAATTAGACGCTTATTTGAAAGCGTTTGTATTAAAAATTATTTATCCCAAAACACGCGGCTTGAAAGATTATCACCACCCACCCTGGCAACCGCTTCATCATAGTTTGCCGTGTTTACAGATTTTTCTCTTACCGGATAAACTAACCGGTGGATGAAATCCCCGGCCACTGCGGGATCAGCACCAGGGTAAGGGTTAGGTGCTAATGCCGGGAAGCCACTCCGCCGAAGATTCGCCCACGCTTCTGATCCATTTTGGAAAGAAGCTATCCAGTATTGGGTATTAATTTGTTCTAAAGCCATTGTAGGGTTAAACGGATTGGCTGCGAGATAAGCATCCTGGGCTGCTGCCGGAATAGTGGCTGACACATCATATTGCGTCATTTGATCCATATGGGCTTTTACACCAGCGTCATAATATGTTTGCGGAGAACCCGGGATCCAACCTCTTTGTGCTGCCTCTGCAAGCAGCAATTCCGTTTGAGCATACGTAACAAAAAACTCGGGAACATCAATTTTTGCTACAGTGCGCCTGTTAAGTTGTGAATATTTCCATGCCGCTCCAGATTTGCCAGGGAAAAGGGGATCGCTACTTATCGTAGATTCATTATAGCCAAGTGGCATCCCTTGTTGGCCTGCGGGATTGGTATCTTCTACACCGGCTGTTGCCAGGGGATTTGCGGGGAATTCATATTTTACAGCAATCACACCCAAACGGGGATCGTTTGTACTCTGCAGATAATCTACAAAGGGTTTAGCTAGGTAATAGTTACCACGTTCTGTTCCCTGGTACGAGTTTGCGGTAGGATGGTTAAATGTGCTGTTGAATGCAATAAACGCATTATCTGCAATTGATTGCATAACGCCACCACTTACTGCGGTGGTAACGAATTGCTGCGCTTTGGCTGCATCTGCTTTCGTATAGCGCATAGCCACTCTTAACAATAATGAATTGCCCAATTTTTTCCATTGATCAATATTCCCTTTATAAAAAAGATCGCCTGCTTCAACAGGCTTTGATGCATCGAGACCCTTGGTTGCTTCATCAAGTTCTTTAAGAAGATCATCATAAATGACATCATCATCTTCATATTTCGGTAGCGTAGTACCTTCAATAAATCCAAAGCCAGCCTCACTATAAGGCACGTCTCCATAAGTATCTACCAACACTTCGAACACATATGCCTTCCAGATACGCGTCATATTATAAAGATTACTCCTGGCGGGATTATCTTTTGTCTGGTTAATTACGGTGGTGAGCAAAACGACCGGGCCATTTGGTGCAGCAAACATAGTATTAAACAGGGCGTTGGAATTTGGATCATATACCACGTTATGATTGCCACCTTCCAACACACCTGTAAACGGAGTGATAATTTGCTGAACAATTTCATTCTGATAGGTAATGGTATTTATAGCGGAACTGAACTGCGCATTTGAAAAAAGATATCCTGGATCCAGCGTGGTAGCAAGGACAGGATTGGTGTTTACTTTTTCAAAATTTTTATCGCAGCTATTTAGACCTGCGAGCAATATAACAAGGCACAGGTATATAATTATTTTTTTCATAAAACAGGTGATTTAAAGTTTTACATTTAAATTAAAACCAAAACTGCGGGTGGTTGGCAGTGTGTGCGTTTCTATGCCCTGGAGATTGTCAGATGAAGATACCTGCGCTTCCGGATCCAGATTGTCAATGTGTTTTTTTATCATCAACACGTTATTGCAAATCGCTGAAAGAACGATTCCTTTGATAGGCGTTTTGCTGAAAAACTTTGACAGATCGTATCCAATGGATAATGAGCGCCATCTTATAAAACCTCCATCATACACAAAGGGAGTGGCCAGTGCAGTACCCCTGTATGTCGAATAAAATTGCTCTGCTTCAACTGCAATTGAATTAGGAGTGCCATCAGGATTAGTACCTGCAAATACGACTCCTGCATCGCGGCCTGGTAAGGAATTTTTAGACAGTCCTTCACGAAGGAAATTCAAATTTGAATTAGACAAAATCTTGTATCCGGCTTTAAAATCAACCTGGGCAAATACCCGGAAATTTTTATAATTAACTGTGTTCAGCCAGCCGCCTACCCATTTGGGAATAGCGCTTCCAAAGGTGATTATGTTTCCTTGTTGAAATTTTCCATCTACCGTTATAATATTTCCTTTCGCATCTCTTTTATAATCAAAACCTCTTAGAGAGGCGAGTGGCATACCTACTTCATGCGATACGAATCCGAAAAATTCTCCGGTGCCTACATCAAACCTCTGCTGGTTATTAGCCAATGCAATTACTTTACTAATGTTGTAGCTGACATTGAAATCGGTTTCCCAGCTCACATTTTTAGTTTGTATTGGGATAAGAGTTAGTAATCCTTCTATGCCCTTATTTCTCAGCCTTCCTACATTTACTTTAGTTTGGCTAAAGCCAGATGTATTGGAAATATCAACGTTAAGAATTTCATCAACCGTGTTTTTCTTATACACAGCCACATCAAGATTTACCCTATTGTTAAATGTTCTCAATTCCAATCCAATCTCTGCTTCTTTTACTTTCAGTGGCCTGAGGTTTGGATTGGGGCTTACTGTTCCGGAGATACCTCCGAGTGCACTTCCGTTGAACTGGTTTGAATTTATAGAATAGTACAAATTATTAGAATAAGGGTCAGTATCGCCGCCAACTTCTGCGTAGGAGGCGCGAAGCTTTCCGAAGTTCAACCACGAAGGCAAGGTCTTAAGAGCCTGGGTAAAAACAAAACTCATACTGGCAGAAGGATATAAATAATTATTAGATTTTGGATTTAGAGTAGAGAACCAATCGTTGCGTGCGGTTACATTTAGAAAGAGATAATTTGCATAGGAAAATTCAACAGCGCCATACAAAGAGTTGACACGTTTTTCGCTATAATTATAAAATGGATTTTTCGTTTGGCCGTTTCCGATAGTATATAAATCTCTTACATAAAAATTGGTAACCGATGTACCTATATTATCATAAACCTGCTTCAATTGGTTGCCACCGGCAGTTACATCGATTCCAAAAGTTCCAAAGGTTTTATTGGCGCCAATTAAAAAGTCAAGATTTCTTTCACGGTAAGTCGTTAGATCCTGGTAATAGAAACCATTAAAGCCAGAGGCAGCAGCTCCGATAGAACGTGTACCGGTTGGCCTGTCATAGTTATATGGACGGGTATAGTAGTCCTGGCCAATTCGTCCCTGGATGTATAGCCAGTCGAATGGCTGATATCGTAGTGATACGTTTCCAAAAATGCGGTCGCGCCTTACGTTTTCAAATCGCTTGTAAGCAATCCAGTAAGGGTTATTCCGGTTTGTGAAACGCGCCAGCGGCTGCTCGTTACCGTTAGCATCCATATAGGTATCTTTCAGCCATTGCACATCAATGCTGTTAGCCATTGTATAAATAGTGCTATTTACATTCAAGTCCTGTATGCCTATCTGCGGAGGATTGTGGTTATACTCGTTAGAATAATTAGCGTTTAGTTGTGTAGAAACTTTAGGAGTCAACTTATAATTTAATCCGAAGTTGAATATTTTTTTGTGGTAGTCTGAATTAGGCACAATGGCGTCTGCATCAGTATTTGCAAATGATAAACGGAAATTGCCTTTATCGCTGCCACCCGTAAGAGCGATAGAATTTGTCCAGTTATAACCCGTACGATAAAAATCTTTAATGCGATTTTTATTAGGAGAATATGGATGCATCATTCCATCAAACTGCGGCCTTGAGGCACCGTCAAATTTTTCTCCAAAGCTCCATACGCCTGAGCTTTGTGCTTCAGCAACTGTAGTAGGGCGTTTGCCATTTTCACCCTGTCCATATTGATATTGAAAATCGGTATAATCAAGCGGAACATCAGCCTGGAAGTTCGAATTCAATTCAATACCTATGCCTGTTTTTCCTTTACCTGTTTTAGTAGTAATTATAATAGCGCCGTCTTTCGCACGAAAACCGTATAAAGCCGCCGCCGCCGCACCTTTAAGAATAGTTAACGATTCAATATCGTCCTGGTTAATACTTTGAAGGCCGTCTCCCTGGTCTGATGAGCCACCCGTTGGATTGCCGGTTCCATTTCCTGCAGAGCCGCCTGCAGAAACAGCAGAATTGTTAATGGGTACCCCGTTCACAACAATCAAAGGGGAGTTATTTCCGCCAAAAGAGGATTGACCACGTATACGAATTTTGGAAGAACTTCCAGGCCCACCTGCGGGCGGCGATACATTTAAGCCGGCTACTTTTCCCTGCAGGCTATTGCCTACATTAGTTGTCCGGTTCGTGGTGATTAGATCAGTATTCACCGTTGTAGTAGAGTAACCTAATCTTTTAGCTTCTCTTCGTATGCCTAAAGCGGTAACTACTACCTGGCTCAATGCAATATTCTCTTCCTGCAGCTTTACATCGATGGTGGTTTGATTGTTTATTGAAACTTCACTCACAATGTATCCAACGGAAGAAAACACAAGGGTGCCGTTTTCCGGAACCGTAATTGAATAGTTTCCACTACCATCAGTAGATGTGCCTATATTAGTCCCTTTAAGAGAAATACTTACTCCAGCCAGCCCTTCGCCTTTTGAATTAGTTACTTTTCCTTTTACAATTTTTTCCTCCGGAGCAAGGTCTGCTTTAATATCCTTTAATACTAACTCTTGGGCTAAAAGATTCTTATCTTCTTTTATCAGAATTTCGTTATTTATCTGCCGGTAACTAAGACCAGTGTTGGATAAAATCAGCTTTAGAAATTCCTCTACACTTTTTTTACCGGGTGGCAGGTTTAAATTTTGTATATTTTTTACAGAACCGTTCCGGTACATGAAATGAAATGGGCTTTGTGACTCTATTTTTTTGAAGGCCTGCACAAGTGTTTCATTATTGAGGCCTATTGTAATCTCTACCTTGTCAATAGGCTGACTTTTGAGCGGGCCGGCAAATAATAGTTGCAGGGATGTTGAAATTAGTATAGCGACAGTTACTATTCCAATTTGCATAATTTTTTTAAAATTTTTTTTGTCAACAAGGAAAATCTCCCTTAGTGAAAATTTGGATAAGTTATGAAACTCATCCCGGTTTAGAAATAGATACATAATTTTGATTTGTTTTAAGTTGTAAAGAAGCCAATATTATGTTGGCGGAAATTTAAAACAGGCAATATGTTGATGGCAGTCGGCATATCGCAGTAACCTCTGAAATTTTTCAGGGGTTATTTTATAAAAGGACTTATTCGAGTTGTATTTTTTTATACCAACTTTTCTTTGAGATGTAAAAGGGTTTCATAATATCAGTTTATTGTTTTGATGAATTTATTTATTTGAAGTGATAGTTACCGTGGATTTTTCTTTATTGTATTCATAAGACAAATCATTAAACACACAAATGCTCTTTAGCGCCTGCTCAAAAGTTTCATTTTTAGGAAAGCTGGCTGTAAACCGCTGAGAGCTTATTGCTTCGTCATTGATTTTTATCCTGACGTTAAACCTGTCGCCCAGAAAGCGGGCTGCTTCAGATACAGTTAAGTTATCTAACAATAAATTTTCTTCTTTCCAATTGAGATAACTTTCGCTATTTACGGTTGTTGTATTAGAATTTATCTTGTCTTTATGATATGTTATTTGTTGGTTTGGCATAATAATACCCAGGATCTTATCCCGTTCAATCACCTTTACTCTTCCACGTTTAACCGTTACTGTTATATCAGCTTCTCTGTCAAGAGCCTTTATATTAAAAGCAGTGCCTAATACAACAGTTTTTATTTTACCTGTGTGCACAATAAAGGGCTGCGAAGCCTTATGTTTAATATCAAAGAAAGCCTGTCCATCAAGAAATACTTCGCGTTTTTTCATTCCCTCAAATGAAGAAGGATAGTTGAGTTTACTACCGGCACTTAAAACAACTGTGCTTCCATCCGGAAGAAAAAGAACGCGATTTTGTTTAATTAGTTTTGGAAAAATTTTACTTGCAATAATACTTTTTTTAGAAGGAGTGCTACGCAGAAAATATAAGCCAGCGGCTAGTAGCATCATGAAAACAATTGCTGCTGCAATATGCGCGGATCTAAAACGTATAAATTTAATCGGACGAATTTGGGTGTTTTTGCCTTTAATTATATTGTCTTCGATAGAGTGCTGGATTGAATTCCTTAAATTACTTCTTTGCTGAAAACTCAGAGCATCCAAAACGTCAGGTTCATTCTGAAAGAGCTTATAATAATTTTCTACGAATAGTTGCTCTTCATTTGTGGCATTCCCTGCCAGGTATTTATTTAATAATGTTATAAAGGAAGGTCTATCCATGTATACAACAATCGTTCGCTTACAGCATATGACCCGCCGGGCGAAAAAAATCCCACCCCAATAAAAAATAATTTTAAAAATCAGGAAACAGTTAGTAAGAGTAACGGAATGATAAGAAAGCGCAATAATGAAACCTTTAAAGTTTCTATTGCTTTGCCAAGCTGGTTTTGCACAGTCTTTCTGGTAATGCCCAGTTGATTGGAAATAGCTTTAGTAGATAAATCATCCTGGTAACGAAGACGAAAAATAATTTGTCTCTTCTCCGGTAATGATTTTAAAAGATTTTCATACGAAGTAGAAAATTCTTTCCAAAGAAGGTTTCCATCGGCGGCGCAATTTTTTTGAGCAATCTTTTCCGCGATGTCAAAAAAGGAATGTGCATGTTTTTCTCTGGTAAAGAATTTAATTACCCTGTTGCGGATGGCGATATTCAGGTATGCCGGAAAATTTTCTATATGCTGTTTTTCCCTGTTGATCCATATTTGAGTAAAAATTTCCTGCACAATATCTTTAGCTGCATCATAATCTTTCACTCTTTTGTACGCATCTGAAAATCCCTGTTGCCAGTATTTTTCAAACAAAATTTGGAAGGCTCGTTTATTGTCGTTCTTTAGCTGTTGCAACAGCAATGTATCACTGGTATTATTTGTCTTAGCATTGGTCATTCAAACAATCGTGTGTTAACCAAATTTAAAAAATTTTTAAAAAACAATCTAAAATTATTAAATGCTGTTGTGAAATTTTTGCTGTTTTACAGATGCAGTAAAACAATTGCCTGATAAGGTTATGTTATATGAAAATGCGGATGAGACATTTAGTAAATTATGAAAAGTTTTTTCATAAATTTTACCGTCAAGAGGCTTGTAAAAATTTTATCGCTGCACTCTTCCGCTTGCATCGCCTTTCATCAATCCTTTTACATCACTTAATGTTGCATGATTGAGGTCGCCCGGAATGGTATGTTTCAATGCAGATGCGGCCACGGCAAACTCTGCAGCATCCTTCATTTCCATGCCAGTAACTAATCCATAAATAAAACCACTTGCAAAAGAATCGCCACTTCCTACGCGGTCCACAATTCTTACTTCATATTGTTTTGAATGATAAAAATCTTTGCCATTATACACCAAAGCACTCCATCCATTATCAGACGCACTATGACTTTCTCTTAAGGTAGACGCGATGTATTTAAAACCAAATTTTTCTTGCATTTGCTGAAAGACATCTTTGTAGCCGGCGAGATTTAATTCACCTTTTGTAACATCTGTTCCTTTGCTGGTAAAGCCTAAGGTAGTTTCGGCATCCTCTTCATTGCCGATACATACATCTACATATTGGCAAAGCTTTGTCATTACTTCCTGAGCCTTTTCTTTACTCCATAATTTTTTGCGATAGTTGAGGTCAATGCTTGTAATTATTCCTTTTTCTTTTGCTGCTTTTAATGCTGCTTCAGTAAGCGCAGCGGCTTTATCACTCAGTGCCGGGGTAATACCAGTTGTATGAAACCAATCGGCTCCTTCGAATATTTTAGCAAAATCAAAGTCAGTAATTTCAGCTTCTGAAATGGCAGCATCTGAACGATCATATACTACCTGTGATGCCCTCATTGAAGCACCTGTTTCTAAAAAATAAATGCCTAATCTTTTGCCTCCACGTGCAATGAATTGTGTGTCTACACCGTAACGCCGTAAATGATTTATCGCTGCTTGCCCTATTGGATTGTCCGGCACTTTGGAAACAAAAGTTCCCTGCAAGCCATAGTTACAAAGAGCCGCAGCCACATTCGCTTCCCCGCCGCCATAAGTAACATCGAAGCTATCGGCCTGTACAAATCTTTTAAAATCGGGAGTTGATAAACGAAGCATTATTTCTCCAAGTGTCACAACTTTTTTTGACATGATCATTTATTAATTTAATTTAAGAGGAATTTCTGTTTCAAAACAATTACGCCGAATTTCTTTCATATTTGTTGGATCAACAAGATTTATTAAAATAATTATTAGAAAATATTCGTAAGCAATTGCGAAAAAGTGTGGCTTAAATAATATAATTCCAATAACATGGCTCATTTGTAAAAATATTTTATGGATGTAAAAAATGAATTATTAAAATTAATTCCTGAACAGGGAATCTTACCCCTCTATTTTTATAAGGATACCGAAGTAAGCCTTGAAGTATTACGAGCATTATTCAAATCTGGCATTAGAGCGGTGGAATATACAAACCGGGGTGAGGCAGCATTACAGAATTTTAAAAAAATGCGGGAAGTATGCGATACAGAATTAAAGGGAATGTACCTGGGTATAGGGACTATCAAGAACGGAGATATTGCGCAAACGTTTATTAATGCCGGCGCCGATTACATTATTTGCCCCGGACTTATAGAAGAAGTTGCTAATGTCGCTGATAAAAATAATATACTTTGGGTACCAGGATGTATGACCCCTTCTGAAATTATTCGTGCAGAAAATATGGGTGCAAAAATGATTAAGCTTTTTCCGGGAAATATACTTGGAACTGCTTTTATGAGCTCTATAAAGGAATTATTTCCTGGCCTATTATTTATGCCTACAGGTGGCGTTGATCTTGATAAGGAAAATATTCAAGGGTGGTTTAAAGCAGGTGTATGTGCTGTTGGTATGGGAAGCAAATTAATAAGTAAGGAATTACTTGAGCAAAAGGATTATACAAAAATTGAAGCCCTTACAAGGCAGGCGATGGACATTGTGAAATCAATAAGAGAAATTTAACGTCGTCTTGATTCTTATGCATATAAAAAATAAAAAGCTAAGAAGCTTCCATTAAAACAGCTTGTTGTTTTGACCTGTGCATATTTAATTTTCCATTGTATTGAGCGCCCAGTTCTATCTCAAGAGTATCAGTAGTAATATCTCCATTTACCTGCCCGGTTTTTTTTATTTCAAGTTGGTTCGATTTAATATTACCATTTACCGTACCGTAAATGATAGCTGAATCGGTAATTATATCGCCTTCAATGTCACCCGTCTCTCCGAGAATTACTCCCCCGGTAACATTAACGTTCCCAATTACTTTGCCTTCAATTCTTACAACTGTAGAACCCTGCAACTCACCGGTGAAAATATATCCGTCACCAATGATGGTCGAGATTTCCTGTTGATTAATTTCTAATGGTTGTTTGTTGCTTTTCTTAAACATATCAATTAAGAGTTAAAAAAGATTGCGGATTAATTTTTTGCCCATTCCTATGTACCTCGTAGTGTAAATGCGGGCCGGTAGATCTTCCTGTAGATCCTATATTGCCAATTTGCTGCCCGATTTCAATTTGCTGCCCCGAACTTACTAAAATTTTTGATAAATGCCCATAAAGAGTTTCAAATCCGTTGCCATGTTTTAAAATAATACAATTTCCAAAACCGCCCCTTAGGCCGGCAAACGATACCTCACCTTTTGCCATGGCTTTTACAGGAGCACCCATGGGTCCTTTTATATCGAGGCCTTTATGTGTTTCAACATTTGAACCACCAAAGGGGTTTTCTCTATGCCCGAAATTGGAGGTAATGTTGCCTGGATATGGTGCGCCTAAAGGCGTATATGATATATTGTACATTATACGGTTTAAATAACTATCATAAAAATCAGTGATTTCATCTGTTGATAAAACATCATTCTCTACCTCGCCACCCTGTGGTTCTTTAGATGCAGTTTGTATACCCCTGGCTTTTAAGAATCCGTTAATTGTAGAAAGATCTTTATCAATTTTTGTAAACTTTTTTCTCATTGCGCCTGTGTCAACCTGTGAAAATAAAGTATGCATTGATTGGATTTTTCTTGAGAGCGCATCCTGCAATTTATATTGCTGTAGATTACTTGAGCATAGATAAACAATACTGGCTACCAGTGAAAAGAAGATAAGGGATAATACCGCTACATATTTTTTCCAGTTTAAAATCAGTTGACTTGAAATCTGCACCGGCTTTGGCGCCTTTGAATTTTTACTTACAAATAAGACAGTGGTTTTTTCTTTTTTTTGTTTCATAGTGCCAGATTAGATTACCTGTTATTGGATCATTATTAACTTGGGATTATTAAGAGCATGCCGGTTTCAGGATAAATTCGAATTTCCGGAGGCAGCTATATAAACGCACTGGCAAATGAGAAATTGCCTGTTGTTAACATCTTTTTAGATACTTAGCACTTAATGATTTATGCTTAACGATGAGTAGGAATAATTGGAATATGATGTAACTAAGAAAAAGTAAGCAATTCTTTTCTTTTTAGATAAATGACCTTTTAAATAGTTCTACCGGTTGTGGCACCTAAAAGAGTTGCTGGTTAAAAGGTTACCAATAAAATTGCAACGCCTGGATAAATCGTATATTATTGAAATTTAATTTTGGGTGTTCCTTATTAAAATTATATAAATGTCCGTACGCCGTTGGAAGTGTAAGAATGCCTGAACTCCTTTGGTGTGCTGTCCTTTTTCTTTTTAAAGATTCTATTGAAATTAGACATATTATTAAAGCCGCATTTGTAGGCAACTTCGTTTATGCTATCCGTTGTATCTATAAGCATACGTGAGGCATGTCCGAGGCGCACTTCATTTAGTGTGTCAACAAAGGTTTTCCCAGTTCTTAATTTAAAGAAGCGACTCAGTGAGACATCTGTCATTCCTGCGATTTTTGCAGCATCGTTTAAAGAAATATTTTGATTGAAATTATTATTTACGTAAGCCATTATCTTTTCAATTCTCCTGCTATTGTAAGAAGCTGTTTCTTTATTGAATGAGGCATCAGAAAGTGTTCTTATATTTCGTGAGGTTGAGAGATCATGTAGAATAGATAATAGTTCCAGCACAGAATCAAATCCATGCTTTTGGGGCAACTGCTTTATTCGTGGCATTATAGATAAAGCGGTTGAATTAGTAAATAAAACACCTCTTATTGAGCGCTGAAATAATGTTCTGATAAAACTCATTTGATTTCTTTGCAAAAATTTTTCATCGAAAAGGTCCCGGTGAAATTGTATGGTAATTTCCTTTATAAGTTTACCACCACATTTATGTGTGAACCAGCCATGCTGTAAATTAGGGCCTACCAGTACAAGTTCCGTATCTCCTATTTCCTCTACATGATCACCTATTATGCGTTTGGCCCCGCCTGCATTTCTTATGAAGTTTAATTCAAACTCTTCATGAAAATGTAAAGGGAAATCAAAATCTCTTTTGCTTCTTGAGAATAGTGAAAAGCAATCGCTTTGGGTTAAAGGAGTTATTTCCCTTAAAATTTTGGTTTGCATCTTTTAAAAATTTAGCTAAATAATGCTACAGTGCTATCAATTAAGTATTACAAGTCTTACCCAGATAAATGTATATAAAACTATTATAAATACTCAATGTTATATAATTCAATTTGAAATTAAATTAATAAAATATGACCATTAGCTAAAAAAGTACTGGTATGTTGTAATAATTATAAATAGTTTTGAAAACTTTACGATTGTAATAATGCTATGCCGGGAGAATTAAGCAACCGATTTTTTGGTGAGATATATTAATCTAATTACCCGTATGCAAATTTATAAGTATAGTTATTCTTTGTAAAAATGATATTCTTATAAATATTAATTTAAGAATTTCCGTCTCCAACGTTATTAAGAATGAAATATTTTTTTTGAGAATAATTTACAGGCCACATTTTGTAAAAAATATGAAAAAAAACTTTTTTTTGATATTCATCCTGTTGGCACACTGCCAGGAAATGGAGGCACAATCATCTTTTGTTTCCGTTAAAGGCCATCAATTTTTTTTAAATAACAATCCTCATTATTATGTAGGTACCAATTACTGGTATGGCGAGTTGCTTGCCCTTGAGAAAGACAAAAAAAGAGGAATTGAAAGGTTAAAAAAAGAATTGGATTTTTTGCAGCATCATGGAATTACCAATCTTAGGCTTGTCGCTGGCGCAGAAGGATCTGGTAAGGTTAATGGAGTAGTTCGTATCGGGCCACCACTACAAACAGAAAAAGGAATTTTTGACCCGAAGATATTAAAGGGGTTGGATGTTTTATTAGATGAGATGGGAAAAAGAAATATGAAAGCCGTTATTTATCTAAGCAATAACTGGGAATGGAGCGGAGGGTTTCTTCAATATTTAAAATGGAACGGGCTTATTACCGACTCAATATTCCAGAGAAAATTTAAGTGGGCTGAGATGGGGGATTATATAAGTAAGTTTTATGACTGTGAAAAATGTAAAGAAGATTATTTAAAACAGGTTACTTATGTCATCGATCATACTAATTCCGTTTCAAAAATCAAATACAAAGATGATCCTTCTATCATGGCATGGGAGCTTGCTAATGAACCCCGTCCAATGCGGGGCGCTTCTATCGATTCTTACGAAAAATGGATTCAATCCTCCAGCGCATTTATAAAATCAAAAGATTCCAATCACTTGATAACACTCGGTGTTGAAGGATATATGGGCACTGAAAATCTTGATGTATTTGAAAAAATTCATGATGATAAAAATGTTGATTATCTAACCATTCATGTATGGCCAAAAAACTGGAGCTGGTTTAAAGCAAATGATGTAGCAGGAGGAATGGAAACTGTTTTTTCCAAGTCATTGCAATACATTTACGCACATGAAGATGTTGCCAGGAAGCTTAATAAGCCAATTGTAATTGAAGAGTTTGGCTTACCAAGAAACAACAATTCTTTTGATATTAATGCGTCCACTTCTTTACGGGATAGTTTTTATAACAGGATGTTTACTGAACTGGTGAATAATAAAAATGGCAATGGCGTATTAGGTGGTGAAAATTTTTGGGCGTATGGCGGTTTGGCTAAACCTGTAAAAGACCAGACATATTGGAAAGCCGGCGATCAATATATGGGTGATCCACCTATGGAAGAGCAGGGTTTGAATTCTGTTTTTAATGGTGATAAAACTACATGGGCCATTATCGATTCTGCGGGAGATAAATTAAACAATAAGACTAATTACGACAATGATTTGCCTGTTGATAGAAATGCTACTACGCAAACAATCAGTCTTTATCATAACTTAAAAAACCTCCAGCTTAAAGGCACAATGTTTGGTCACCAGGATGACCTGGCTTATGG
>DASYOM010000219.1:0-16197 GCA_036007765.1 Chitinophagaceae bacterium
AGAAATTGTCATGCAGGCTCTGTAATGCGGGACTGAGTTTGGTTGCAGGTTTTAGAACATCCTGCTGCTGCAATTTTCCTGTCATTTGAGGATTTCCTTTTATCTGCGAATAAAGGGTATTAATTAAAAAGAATGCCGAAAGGCATAAGCCAAGACTGATGCGTAATAATTTTTTCATAATTCGCGTTTTTTGGTGTGAAAAAAAATTATAGGAGATTGATGGGGGTAATTTTCGTAGGGTATAAAATCAAAACAAAAAAAAGAAAGAAGCAGAACATTTGGTTATTCAAGCTAAATATATTTTTGACAACGGAAAAATAAATCTCGTGATATCTTAAAAAGAATAATCCACGCACTGGCGCAGATATGCAGCAAAGGTAAAGCGGCATTGGTAGAAATTAATTGCAACTAAGTCTCTAAAAAAATCTTTTCATTAACTGATAGTGGGTATCCAGATAAACAGAATAATAATTACTTCAGTAATACAAAGTAATCCTAATGTAACCAGGTAAAGTTTTACATTATAACTAAACATATCCGCGTTTATATTATGGTCAATATCATATAATTTTTTTTGTAGCTCCCTGTATTTAACCCTAATTTTTTGCAATAATAAAAGTTCTCTTATTAAACATCTATATATTAAAACCAAAAAAGCAAGAGCAATCAATGGCATAGCAATAATCCAGTAATGAATTGCCTTAACTATGTCAGTTCTTATAAAAGGTATAATTAAGATAATAACAACCGCAGCCGTTGTTTGGAATATTAATTTCCAGCATAGCTCATGCCTGTATTTATATTCTTCCCATAATAATTTTGCTTTTTCAAGAATTTCGGTATCATTATTTTCCATGGTCTAAATTTAAAGATATCTTGTTTTCATAAGGATATCATAATTGGCAGCTTACAATTTTTATCTAATGAAAAAAGGATAGCATTAAATGCATTTGTTATCATGAATAATCATCCTCATCTTGTCTGGCAAGCCTTATAAAATTTTATACCATTCAAAAACCAAGCGTCCTTTATTTCAGCCTCCGTAGGTGTTCGTTCTTTATTTGGAGGGCCCAACCCATCCACTCGTATGGGCCGCGGTCTCCGACCGACGGCGAAACTATTATGGTGCATCGAACCTATCCTTTACAAGATTTCTTCCAATTAGATGTTTATTCAAAAGTTAGAATACATACAGTACAAACCTGTACTGGCTGGGTTATTTGAAACACCTGAAGACTATCATTATCATCAGCAAGATTCTATCCTGACGGGACAAACGATTTTGAAATCGAGATCGCTACTATTAGTTCTCCACTTCCTGTTCACGAAGTGCTTTCACTTCGTCGTGTGAAGCTTTTAAGATTCCCTGTTGTTTATCTATCATTTCTCTTAAGTAGGCAGGCAATTTCTCATGCTTCAATGCTGTTGTATAGGCTGTCTGTGCTGCATCTTCACCAGTGTGGCAATTGTCTAAAACATTTTGCCTGTTATGACCGGTAAATACAGCTTTTACATCCATCCATGCCCTATAAATTTTACCACTTGCAGTAGTGCCTTTTGTAACATCACTACCCATAACCTGTATTTCTTCGGCAAGCGCCAGCTTAGCCCGGCGGCTTTCATCAATCATTCCTGCAAATAATGTTTTGAGGTCCTGATCTCCATCCTTCAATTCCTTAATAGCACCTTCATAACCGGTGATACGGTCGTTGTTAATCTGGACCAGGTCCTGTAGAATTTCTATTGTTTCATGTGTTGTTTCCATAAATATTTTTTTAAAACATTATTAAATTTCATGCCAATTAATTCCCTGACTGATTATTAGGTGTAGCAAAAAAACGTGGCAAGGAAAGATTGATTGAAAAAGCAACAACTCCTTACCTAAGGTAAGGCCGTCAAATTAAATTTCAAAAGTAGCATCAAGTTTTTTGAGTATCCTAAAATGTTGTTTGGCCCTTTTCAAAAAATTAAATCCTTTGCGATGTTTCCAGTATCGCTCCCCGCTTTTATGATTCAGCTTTGAAATCGTGTACAAAACTTTCCAATGATGAAGAACGATCCTGTATGCCTGCATCAAATTATTACCGTCACCATAAATATGATGCGGCTCCGCACCGCTTCCATTAAATTCAAGGATAGAAAAATTTTTACCCTGCTTAAGGTCTTCGATTGATAAGCATTTTATATCATAGCGCCCGTAATAAAAATGCTTTGAATAATTACTCAGCTCATCAAAGACTTTTAATAGCCTGGAATCTTTTTCATGAGCAAGGCTTACCAGTTTTCCGCCACGGCTAAGGTTTAGTGCATAAGACAGAAAGTATGTTTCACCTTCGGGGATAATATCGTTTAATCTTTTTTCGTGTTTTAATTTCATTTCTTCCACTCTGAATCTTACCCTGGGATACCTGGTAATTAAGTCTCTTAATGTAGACCTTCCATCGCCGGTTACTTCAAGAAATTCCTTCTTTAAAAAACCTGTAATATGGCCAGAGGCTTCATTTGGGTACCGGTAATAAAATACACTTACTTCAAGCGGGTAATTAATAAGTTTTTGGACAAGATAATCTGAGTTCATAGCGGCATGATACTTTTGCAATTGATCCATATTTTTAATTTTCCTAAACATGAAACCCATCATTCCTACATCTGGTTTTACGGCAATGGGAAATGCAAAATTAGCCTCACACACAAGTTTTGCAACTTCTGCAAAAGCCAAAGAGTTAGGAATTAAAATACTTTGCGGGTAGCTGCCAGGCGGCAATTGCGTGTACATTTCATTTTTACCTTCTCCTTCAAATCCACCAAAAGTTAAGGTGGGATTAGAAGGCGTAAAAAACCAAAAGGAACCAGACCTCACGCAATACCACAACCAGGCCGGGGTAAGGGGAATATATTTTACAAGGTAATGCCAGGTTTCCCAATGAGCGATCCGATATAAAAAATCTTTTATCTTCAAAGCCGTCAAAAATATGCATGTTTATTTTTATTAAACATAGAAAGACTAAATGAAATTATTGTTATTTCTCGTGCAGCTTTTGTTGATAAACTCCAATGTTCTCACGGGTGATTAAATTTTGCGGTTACTTTCAGTGCATCCATGCTAAAAATAAAATGTCTCCTGGCGGAAATTTTATTCACCCCAGATCGTAATTACAAGGTTTCTTCGATGAACAGCATTGCGATGTTCACACAAGTAAATGCCCTGCCACATACCTAATGCTAATTTTCCGTTTAGAACAGGCACTGATACAGAACTTCCCAATAAAGATGCTTTTAAATGTGCAGGCATATCATCTGGCCCTTCATCATCGTGCAAATAGCCGGGATCATTTTCCGGAACAGCCTTATTGAAAAACATTTCAAAATCTTTTCTCACATCCGGAGAGGCATCTTCATTAAGTGTTAGCGAAGCGGACGTGTGTTGTATGAACACATGACAAATACCCATTTTTATTTCGTTGATTTCCGGAGCGCTGTGCACGACTTCATCAGTTATAAGATGGAATCCTCTTTTTTTCTCCTTCAATTGTATTGTATGCTGGAATGTTTTCATTTTTATATTATAAAAGAATATAGCCTGGAAAATACAATCACAAATTTAGACTTCCACCCTATCTTTTACCACCACCAGGTCAGTGAGATTTACAGTTATTGGGATTGATCCTACCTGGACTATTGCTTTTTTACCACGAATATTATTAACGACACCTACCTGGCTATTAGAGGTCATTTTTACTTTATCACCTTCTCTTACCGGTTCTGATGTCTCAATATATTTTGAATTAATTTTCTTTTGCTGCCTTGCCACAACCTGCGTTTCCCGCTGCTTAAAAAGAAGCGACTGCATCACTTTAATCACTTTATTTTTATCGTCAGTTTTTTTCCATTCAATTAAAATTGTTTTTAATTTTCGTTCCATATCCTTCAGGTACAAAAATTTTTCCTCACTTATTTTATTCTGTTGTTTCAATAGTTCGACTTGCTGGTTGTGTTTTTCTCTATATATGATCTGTTCCATATCCTTTTTCAGCTTTTCATTTTCTTTCAAAAGATTTTCAAGATTTTTACTGTCGGCCTGCACCTGTTGCAGGTCTTGTTCTGTGCGGTTTAATAATTTATCAAGGCTAAAATGATCTTCATCAACGAGCTGTTTCGCTTTATTGATCAATGACGGAGAAAGGCCGATGCGTTCTGCAATTGAAAATGTGTATGAGCTTCCGGGCTTGCCTATAATAAGTTTATAAAGAGGCTTTAAATTTTTTTCATCAAAAGCCATAGCACCATTAATGATACCCTGAACTTTATTCGCCATTACTTTTAAATTAAGGTAATGTGTGGTTACAATCCCGATAGAATGTTTTTTGGCAAGCTCTTCCATAATTACTTCCGCGAATGCACCACCAAGATTAGGGTCGCTCCCACTCCCCAGTTCATCAATGAAAAACAAAGTTTTGCCATTGGCATTTTCCATAAAATATTTCATATTCATGAGGTGTGATGAATAAGTGCTCAATTCAAATTCAAGGCTTTGTGTATCGCCAATATGTATCATCAGCTGCCTGAAAATGCCAAACTCACTCTCAGGGCTACACGAAACCAATAAACCACTTTGCAGCATCATTTGCAGAAGTCCCGTCGTCTTTAGTGTTACCGTTTTGCCACCAGCATTCGGGCCGCTTATTACGAGAACTCGGCTTTTATCGTCGAGGATAAGATTTACAGGTATCGTTTGTTTATTTTGCTTTTCATTATAAATGTATAAAAGAGGGTGGCATGCATTCACAAGTTTTACAAATGCTTTATCATGAAGGCCGGGGAGGTTGCCATTATAATCCATAGCTAGTTTTGCTTTGGCTCTTATAAAGTCATATTCACCAAGAATGCTGTGGTATATGTCCAGCAGGGAATGATATATTCTCATCTTTGAAGTAAGCCCTTGCAATATTTTATAAACTTCTTTCTGCTCATCATTTTCAAGAGAATATATTTCGTTGTTGAGCCCTGTAGTCTCTTCGGGTTCAATAAACGTAGTTCTCCGGCTATCACTTTCACCATGTAGAATTCCTTTCACCATTCTCTTCTGCTCGGCAAAAACTGCAAGCACCCGCCTCCCGTTTATAAAGCTCTCTTCTATATCTGCGAGGTAACCCAGTTTATTCATGCGGCTTACAATCCTGTCAAACATTCTGCGCAGTTCATTTCTTTTTTTATACAATGCCATTCTTATCCTGCTCAATTCCTCTGAGGCATTATCTTTTACATTTCCATCTTCATCAAGCACTTCATCAATTATTTCAACAATAGTTTTTTCAAAATAGGTTTTCTCTATCACAAGCGACATAAAAGGATAAGCAATTCTTTTTTCATTATCAAACCACCGAAATACCTGCTGGATGGCAACTGCAAGTTTCCTGATTGACAGGAACTGGCTACCTGCAAGTACCGAGCCTTCGATACTTAACAATTTTAGTTCTTTAGATAAATTAAAAACAGCGTCATCCGGAAAATGAAGATGATTTAGAAAAAGTAATTTGTATTCATGTGTTTGCTTCAGCTCAGGTTCTATAAATTCTTTGCGTGTATGAATTCTCAGGTTCGATGCTTTTTGTTTGGCAAATTCTGTGCGACAATGTGCCGCAAGCAAAGTTTGTATCTTATCAAATTCCAATTGTTGTATAGCGGACGGAGGGAATAATTTCATTAGTGAATAATAATAAACTTTTGAATTTAAGCAAAAGTAAGGATTGCCTTATGAGCCTATGGCATATCTTAGCAACAATATTTGAGCCCACCAAACATAAAATCATTTTGATAAAAAAATTATACAGAAGATTGGCTTAGTATGAACAACTATCAGGTTTTAAAGAACTGGCCGCTTTTGCCAGGAAGTTTTAAATTAGGCAATCCAACAGGCCTTGGCATCGATACAAATCAAAATATTTTCATCTTCCATAGAGCCGGAAGAGCGTGGCCATTAGTTGGCCCCATGCCAGGCAATTACATTTCATCAAAAACTATTTTAAAACTTGACAGGGATAGTGGAAAAATATTAGATAGTTGGGGGGAGAGCCTTTTCATTATGCCACATGGATTAAGGGTTGATATGAATAATAATATTTGGGTTACAGATGTTGGCTTGCACCAGGTTTTTAAGTTCAGCAATGAAGGAAAACTATTAATGAAGATTGGTGAAGCTAAAGTTTCGGGAAATGATTCAGTACATTTTAACCTTCCGACCGATGTGGCAGTTACAAAAGACGGTTCCTTTTATGTAAGCGATGGCTATGGCAACAGCAGAGTTGTAAAATTTTCTTCGACAGGAAAATATCTTTTTGAATGGGGGAAAAAAGGAAACAAAAAAGGTGAATTTAATTTGCCACATGCAGTTGACTTAGACAACGACGAAAATGTATATGTAGCAGACAGAGAAAATAATCGGATCCAGGTTTTTACTCCAATCGGAAAGTTTATGAAGCATTGGACAGACGAAAGCTTTGGAAGACTAAGCTCAGTGGTGTTTAATAAAGCAAAAAATAGTTTTCTAGCAGTAGATTATAAGACATCTTCTTTTGGTAAAATTCTGGGCTCAGAAATAATCCTTTTTGACTCGTTAGGTAACTTTATTGCAAAATTGGGGAAAGAGGAAGGTAGAAAAGGTTGGTATCACAATATTGCTGTCGACAATCAGGAAAACATTTATGTTACAGACATTCTTAGAAATAGAATTCAAAAGTTTGAAAAAGTCTTTATCGATTAGCCGGAAGCACGAAACTCATCCCTCATGATTGGATTATTTTATAGTCCGAGCATCACTCACAAAGATGGATGGTACTTGCCGAAAGGGTACTGAACTGAATCTTATTTACCCTGCCTGCATTATTATAATAAAGGATCAAAATACCGTAAGCAGTTTGAAAAGCATCCCAGTTTACGTCCTTTATTGAGGGATCTCCAAGCGCTTTGAATAAACCATTTCGTGGCGCTCCCATGAGGGGAATGCTAAGCTTACCTTTAAAAGCCGGGCCTATTTCTACGTAGTCGCGGCTGGCATAGAAATAAATATCCTTGTCTTTGTAAAAAACTCCGGCGCCACATTTAGCCGAAGTGCCTTCTTCTTCAAAACTTGTGAAGCAAGGCAAATTAAGTTTGATTTGCCCAACAGTGGAAGTTGGAAGTATAGTTTTATTTATAATCCCGTCAAGAATATCAACATCAAACTCCGGGCACTTGGGCGTTATTTTCAGTTGAGCCGATGCAACAGTACATAATACCAGGGGAAAGAGGAATACAATAATCGTTTTCATATAATTAATCTATTTATTAAAAATTTATTGAAAGCTACGGTGCACTTTATCAAGCAAATTCCTTGCTAATCTTTTGCGTTGCTGAAAGGCAATCACAGTTAGGGTTACTGTATAAATAATTAATTCTGAAATTACTGCCTGTGAACCTTCGACGTATAACGTTACGAGTGCACACTTTGTTATGAAATGAAACCTTACCGGATAATATAAATTGTTTGCATTCTTTAAATATTCATTTGAATAACATAATAATCAGCTTCATAGGCCCTATAACTTGTTTTATTTTTAGAATAGTTTTTGAAAGAGGAATTGAGGTAAAGATGGAACCTGATAAAAGCATGATTAGAAAAATGGGATAGCGTCTACTTCGCCACCATCATTGGAAACAACTGCTTTTTTTCTATATCAGTTGGTTGATGACCATACTCGCAAATTTCAAAGGCTTCGGCATATTTTACCTCTGATGCTTTTTCTGCTCCATACCATTTTTGAAGGGATGATCTCACCTTTCTTATTATTGATTTCAGTTTTTTATGAGCCGGGTTGTACTCGTATTAAAGTGTAGGCACACTGTCAATCGATTTATTTAGTTCTTTCTACTACCATTTATCAACTCCCAAAAGTTTTTTCCCTAACGGCGATAACTTTGCCGTATCATATTTTGTTTGTTCCCATTTTCTTGGGTCACCGGGAAATGCATAACCTTCGGGAGCACGCCTTTCTTTCCACGATGAGATTCTCCACTGGCGGAGTTCTTCATTATCCTCTTCAGCCGGCATCATAGATATATATTGAGCGAGGCGAACTTTATTTTTACTCTTGTTGGGTCTTATGCCATGGGGTTGCAGACTATTGAAGATTAGCAAGTCGCCTGCATTCATTTTCACTTTTACAATGTCAAATCCTATTACATCAGGCTTAAAATGATCACGGTCTTCCGGCTGGCTTAACTTCCATGTGTCATACGTCCTATACAATTCGGGAACACATTGAAAGCCTCCCATATTTTCATCATCCTGGTCTGCGAGCGCCAAAACACCCTGCACATTTTGAGGCTTGGTTTCCGGATCATAGTCCCAATGAATAAATCCCTTTTGCTCAAATCCTTCACGTACGGGGAGATTTAAATTTGCCCGGTCAATTGTAACCCATAGTTTTTCTGTGCCCCATATATCAGAAAAAGCCTTGTGAACTTTTGGGTGCTGGCGGTTATCCCACAATAACTGGTGATTATATACTTCGACCATCCCGGTATTAGTGAGTTCTTTCATCATCATCTCTGCACGGGGCGGTGCATACCATGTGCCCGGATCATTAGGATCTTTTTCTTCAAACTCCCAAAGAAAATCAGCAAGGCGTTTTACCTGTTCCGTTGGTACTGCGTTTTTAATAACGATATAACCATTGGTAACCCAAAAATTCCAATCTTCTTCAGTTAATAAATTCAGGGGCTTGTTATTGCTCCGGTCATTTAATTTTACTTTGCTGCTCTTAGCAGTTGACGGGTTGCCGGGAATATCTTTATGTGCATTCGCATTGCCAGTGTTAGGAGCCATTGTGGTGTTCATCGTTTGTTCCATTTTAAAGTTTTTTTCGTGATTGATGTATCAAAGGTCTGAAATGGATTTAAGAAACGGTATGCTTAAAGAAACCGATAAAGTCAGATTTAGCAAGCATCTTCACTCCTATTTCTACTTAGCATAATCCATTTCAAAATCTCCTTTTATTCTTTCCATCGAAGGATTGAAATATCCAAATTTCAAACCAGGAAATTCTTCTTTTACTAATTCCATGAGTTGTTTGATACCAAGACATTCTCCGGTTTCGGTCACACCAATTTTACGAAGATACCAATCCGGATCAATATTAAAATTGCGCCATTGTATCATTTTAAGGCCGGTAGTTTTAACCAGATTTCTTAGAGCTTCATATTCTTCAATGCTATCTGTCATGCCGGGGAAAACAAAATAATTTATGCTTGTCCAGCCACCATAATTATTTACAACTTTCAGGCTTTCTATGATGTCATCGAAGACATAATTATTAGGGCGATAGTAAGGCGTGTATATCTTTTCTCTTGCAGAGTTTGTACTTACACGAATACTGTTTAATCCCGCTTCGCATAATTCTTTTACAGCAGCAGGATCGCTTCCGTTCGTATTAATATTTATACTTCCATTTTGCGTATGTTTTCTTATTTCAATAATCGCCTGCTTAATTGTTTGCCACATTAATAAAGGCTCGCCTTCACAACCCTGTCCAAAACTTACTATAGGATAAGGCGCTGTTTCAAGATGAGGAACTGTGTATTCAATGATTTCTTCTGCGGATGGTTTAAACATAAGCCTATCCTGTGTGGAAACAATTGTTTCTTCCACCGGTTGAAAAGAAATACACCCGATACAATTTGCATTGCATGCCGGAGAAGTAGGAACAGGGCATTCCCATCTTCCCATAAAATAATTTCTGGCGGCAGGGCAATGATACGTGTTGCAACAATTATTGCCCAGGTGCTGGACCAAACGGTTACGGGGAAACGCAGTTAAGATATTTTCAACACCTTGTTTTATTTTCCTTTCATCGAAGCCTGCACTTTCCTGTCGTATATCGTTTTCAATGCGTATGGCTGGAACAAAAAAAGTATCATTATACCAGCCTGCAGCAGTATAGCAAAAAAGTGGAAGTGTTTCTGCGCCGGGTTGCGTTTCATACGCAGCCAGGTACGTACCGGTATATGCAGGAGGAACAAAAGCAGCAACCGCCCAGCCCTTTTTGCATAACCGCATCTCCCCGGTTTTTACATCAAGGCCTATCCCCCTTCTGCCCGGCAATTCATAAAGCTGCCCGCCGGATGGTAATTCTATCCATTCATCTTTGGAAACAGGCAACGCATCCCAGCCACTCCTGCCGCAGGTATAAAGACTTGTATCTTCAAAAATATTGCCTTCACCATCTGAAAATAATATGTAAGGGGAGTGGCTCATTATATTTCTTCTTTTTGCAAATCAATATGTCTGCGTGCAAATTCATTGAACCAAGATTCATCTACAGTTGTTTCGTTTTCTATTTCCAATTGCAAAAATTTATTATTTGCAAGATCGAGTGTGAGTATCTTATCCTTTATCATAACATTTGTAAATGAATTCCAGGGATATTCAACCTTTGGAAAATTTAATTTTTGCACAAATTCATCGTTAAATACAAATTTTAATTTTTGCATAGCCAGGTGATATAATACGCCTATTAGGACACATGCAAAAACCATAATATAATTTTGAAGCAAGATCCAGCTGCCCGCAAGTACAAAGAATATAAGCTCGTTACTATAGTTTGTATGATTATTTTTCTTTGAGAGATATAGTCTTATAAAAATATAAATCCCGGTAAGCATTAGGGCAGCGGCCGCTTCATATCTTTTAGAATCATAAGCCAGTAAGAAAATAAATATTGTAGTATTCAGCAAAACAAGTAGCAGCGCAAGAAAGCGATAGGCTTTTATTTTTTCATTTTTAAGAATGATTTCAAACTGCTGCATCGGTGCCATTTTTTTCCGCAACCATAAGATTACACAATTTAAAAAGCACTCTTGCTCCTACATTTTCATCCCATTCATTGGTGCTTATACCTACCTCGTTGAGATCAAACCCAATTAGTTTTCTCCCGCTTTGCAGGACTTTTTTGAACAGGTAAAAAATTTGATCCGTCTCAAAACCACCCTGAACAGGAGTTCCTGTATGTGGACATAATTTTGGGTCAAGGCCGTCAATATCAAAACTGATGTATACTTTTTGAGGGAGCTGATCTACAATTTCATTAACAATTGTTTTCCATGAATCACCTTCGAAAACCCTTTCTTTAATATCCTTATCAAAATAAGCCACTACTCTTTCATTATTGTTTTTAATATAATCATATTCGCCGGGCGAATAATCCCTTATACCAACCTGTACTAATTTTACAAGTTCAGGAATCTCAGTAAGTGCATTGTACATAATAGATGCATGCGAATAATCAAAATCTTCATAGGCTTTCCTGAGATCACAGTGCGCATCAATTTGCAATATCCCGAAATCACCATGCTTCTCAGCAATTGCTTTATAAAAACCAAAGGGGGTACTATGGTCACCACCTATAAGGCCTACAAGCTTATTTTTATCTAAAAGATCTTTTGTTTGTTCGTATACCCAGTTATTAAGAAACAGGCTCCCTTCATTTACTTCTCTAAGTGTTTTAGTCATGAATTTATTATCTCCTACCAGTTCACCCTGGGATATATAATTTATATACAGCTCAGCTTCTTTGCGCAAGTAATCACTTTTCATCAATATTTTTTTATCAACATCCCGCATGTAGAAACCCTGCTTCCAGCCATTTTTTATGTCAACATCAATAAGGTCAACCTGTAGACTTGCTTTACATATTTTTTCTGCAGCCCTTGCTGTTCCGGCCTTATAGCTTACTGTTACTTCCCATGGTACGGGAAGTAATATCAGCGAAGCATCATCTTCAGTAAAAGGAAGCCCGAAAATATTGTTATTGGGATTGCCCACAGAGTTGGGGTCAAAGTTGGATAAGTCTGCCATGGTTTTGTCAAAAAAAAAATTTGGAGTGCAAAGATAGTTGAAAGTTCAATGAACTATAAACAATCAGTCATCAGCCATCACCTAAGTTATTAGATGAACTTTTCGTTGTTGATTGATACCTTACGTACCGGATCCTAAGGCCTCATAACTTGTGGCCCATGGCTAAAAGTTTTTAAATCTTTTTGAAGTAAATTTGCAATTGGAAAAAAAGAAAAATGAAAACGTCAAGTATTATAATTTTAGTTTTGATTGCTGCGGCAATCGGCGTATTATTAATGTATTCAGTAGATTTTTCTACTTATGATACTATTGAATCGGCTAAATTAAAACAGGGGAAATACGTTCATTTGATCGCCAAACTTGATAAATCGAAACCTGTGCAATATGATGCGATTAAAGATCCTAATTATGTTTCATTCTTTGCTGTTGATAGCCTGGGTGGCAGCACACAGGTGATCTATCACAACACCAAGCCCGCCGAACTTGAGCAAAGTGATCGTGTTGTGCTGAAAGGAAAAATGCAGGGCAACATTTTTGAATGCGATAATATACTTTTGAAATGCCCTTCAAAATATAAGGATGATAAAAAACAACTGGAGAAAACAGTTACACAATATTAAGACTGCTACATGAAGTTTGATGGTGAACATTTATTACCTGGCCAGGTCGGGCATTTTTTTGTATTGCTTGCTTTTGTTTCTTCCCTGGTGGCTGCAATCTCGTACTTTACCGCATCGAAGACTGTTACAGAAGATGAAAAGAGACGCTGGATTTTATTTGCTCGCGGCGCATTTTTCATTCAATTTATTTCTCTCATTACTGTTTTCTTAACCATTTACTACATATGTTCACATCATTATTTTGAATATCTCTACGCATACAAGCATGCCGCAAGAGAACTGGAGCCAAGATATTTATTAGCCTGCATTTGGGAAGGACAGGAAGGGAGTTTTTTATTGTGGTCTCTGTGGCATGGAGTGCTGGGCAGCATTCTCATATTTACTTCTAAAAAAAGAGAGGCACCCGTTCTTGCAATTATAAGTATTGCGCAGTTTGTTTTGCTGATCATGATTGTAGGAATTTATGTTTTTGATGTACGTATAGGAAGCAGCGCTTTTTCACTTACTCGTAATGAGATTAACGGGCCCATTTTCAGTCGGCCCGATTATATGAATTTTATAAAGGATGGAATTGGGCTGAACGTTTTACTTAGAAATTACTGGATGGTCATTCATCCTCCGGTTTTATTTTTAGGATTTGCAAGTACAATTGTTCCTCTCGCTTTTGCTTATTCTTCATTCAATACCAAAAAATTTGGCGATTGGGTAAAGCCCGCATTGCCATGGGCTTTATTCAGCGGCTGTGTGCTCGGTGTAGGAATTATGATGGGAGGAAAATGGGCCTATGAATCACTTTCATTTGGTGGTTACTGGGCCTGGGATCCTGTTGAAAATGCAGCATTGGTCCCCTGGATGATAATGATTTCAGGCATGCATTGCATGGCTATTTATAATGCTACGGGCAATGCATTAAGAGCATCTTACTTGTTTATAATTTTGAGCTACTTCTTTGTATTATATTCAACTTTTCTTACACGCACCGGTATACTTGGAGATACTTCAGTGCACTCATTTACTGAAGCGGGTATGGCGATGAATGTGCTTATTGGAATTTATGTTGTTGCTCTTTCATTGCCAATGCTCATTTTTTTTATAATTAATTATAAAAAAATTCCTTCCATACAAAAAGAAGAAAATATTTCATCGCGGGAATTTTGGATGTTCATCGGCTCACTTATTTTTTTTCTTTCAGCTCTTTTTATAATAGCAGTAACCTCGCTTCCTGTTTATAATAAATTATTCGGGACTAATATTGCTGACCCACAGGATAGGGAATTCACTTACAATAAAGTTCTTGTACTGGTAGCTTTTATAATTGGATTGCTCACTGCCTTTTCACAATATTTCAAATATAAAAATACCGGTAGCAAATATTTATTTAAAAAAATTGTATGGCCACTTTCCATTGCCGTAATAATTTCTGTTTTACTGGCGATATTTTACCCTGTAGAATATTCTAAAAAAGGCCCTGGATTTTTAGTCGCCATTTACCTTGCATTATTCGCTTCCATTTTTGCTGTGATTGCCAATGCCTCTTATTTGAAAACTATATTAAAAGGTAACCTGAAAGCTGGCGGCGGAGCGATCGCACACGTTGGTTTCACCTTAATGATTACAGGAATGTTGATTTCTTCAGGCAACAAACAGGTGATAAGTGATAACCGCAAAACAGGATTATTTGTGCCTTTTGAAAAAGACCCGACAGGGAGATCTACAGAAAATCCGTTAGAGAACCTTACGTTATTAAAGCAGGTTCCCACGCAAATGGGAAAGTACAGCGTTACTTATTTATATGATTCTGCTGCTGCCGAGAAAACAAGGACATTTTATAATTTACACTTTCAAAAAATTGACAGTTCCACCGGCAAAGTCAATGAAGATTTTATCCTTTCACCTGATGCATACCGGATGAAGGATAACAATTTAAGCTCTAACCCGGGCACAAGGCATTATCTTACACATGATGTATTTACATACATATCCACTATTTCTATTCCAAACGAATCGAAGGACACTGCAAAATTTCATGTACATGAAATGGGTGTAAATGATACTGCTTTTTATTCCAAAGGTTTTTTAGTATTAAATGGAATGCTTAAAAATCCGGATAATGAGAAATTTCATTTTAGGCCAACGGACACCGCCCTGGTAGCTGATATTACTGTTTATGGCCAGGATAGTTCCAGGCACAAAGCTTATCCTGCGCTTACTATCAGTAATCAGCAACTCAGTTTTATTGACGATACGGTAATTAGGCAAAATCTTTATCTCAACTTATCGGGTCTCACAAATGATAGGAAATTTAAGATCGGGATAAAAGAATCTGAAAGGCTTACAGATTTTATCACACTAAAAGCCTATGTTTTTCCGTATATAAATCTTGTTTGGGCTGGGCTGTTAATTATGGCATGCGGATTTATTGTGTCAATTACACGAAGGCTAAAAGCAGCTAATTACATAACCATCTTGTCAGTATCGTTGGTGCTCTTAGGGTTATTTTATATGTTTTTGATTGCAAATAATTAAGTCAGAAGTTTAATCAATCTTTTACAACAGAATATTTGATTACATGCTTTTTCCTTTTAAATTTACATTTGAATGCGTACCGACTTTAAATACAGATTCTTCATTTATCCACTGCTTTCATTAATTTTCATTTCGTCAGCTAATATTCTAAAAGCTCAATCCAGGTATGGTGTTAATGATACTATTATGAGTGTAGCGGTAGTATATGAAGGTGATACTATTGAAGCCAAAACACTTGCTGGAGTTTACTTGTGGGGTAAGAGGGATTTAGCTGCAAAGGTCCGCTGGACAAGATTACGAAATGCAGTTTATGTTACTTATCCTTATGCAAAACGTGCAGGAATTGTTTTTACTGATATTGAAAAACATATTGCAACAAGCACTGATAAAAAGTTTATTACTGCGTATATCAATAGCCGTGAGAAAGAATTAAAAAAAGAATTCACTGACCCATTGACAAATTTATCCGTTTACCAGGGGAAAGTATTGATGAAGCTAATTAACCGCGAAAGCGGAGGCACTAATTGTTACGATATCCTAAAAGAATTGAAAGGTGGATTCACTGCCAGGTTTTGGCAAACCGTGGCTTTCTTTTTTGGAAGCGACCTCAGGCAACCATATGACGCTTTTGGAAATGATGCCGAAATCGAGTCTATTGTAAAAGAAGTTAGAAGAATGTATGGATATCCCGGGTGAATATATTAATCGGCAAATAATATTCATTTTCTATATCATATTTATTACTTAAAACTCAAAATCCCTCTCCTTTTTAGCTTACCTTTGCACTTTGTTGGATTTTGAGAACCCGTCCTGATTTACCTGTTATTTTCTTCGAATGAAATTAGAACTGTTAGCGTTTGGTGTACATCCGGATGATATTGAACTAAGCTGCGCAGGTACTTTGCTTGTTGAAAAGAGTAACGGTAAAAAAGTTGGAATTGTTGATCTCACGAAAGGTGAATTAGGAACCCGTGGTACCGGAGATACAAGAAAAGAAGAAGCGGAAAAATCTGCCCAAATTTTAGGTGTTGATGTACGGGAAAACCTTGAGATGGCTGATGGATTTTTCACAAATGACGAAGAAAACCAGCGAAAAATAATAAAAGTTCTCAGGAAATACCGGCCTGAAATTATTTTGTGCAATGCGCTTGAGGACAGGCA
>DASYOM010000220.1:0-28535 GCA_036007765.1 Chitinophagaceae bacterium
ACATGGAATGATTACTATAACCAGTTGCATGAATTATTTATAAATACAAAGGAAAGTGTTTACATGGAGGTGTTTAAAGAATCTTATAATGTAAGAAAAGTCCTTTCACGAAAATTTAATTATTTATCAATCGCTTATTGGGTATTTATGATTGGGTTTCTTGTTTCACTAATTTATTTTATGGTAGAAATAAAAAACAATCCCTTTGTTCAATGACTTATGAAATAAACTAAGTCCAAACCAAATTGCGGGATGAGTTAATGTTGATTCATTTAACCAGGCTATTTTTTTTAATTTCTTTTTTATAACGGCTGTTTTTCTTTGCGCCAGTGCTTGTAATAACACCGCTGAAAATTATTTTATTCAGGTAATTAAAAAATGAACGGTCTTTTAATCTTTCAAAATATACAAGACCGGTTCTTGAGCTGTTATTATTTTTTAAAATAAAAAAATTCACTAAATTACTTTCAGTTTTTTTAAGTAAACCTGTTTTGACTGTGCCACCGTTTTTTAATAGTTGAACATGCAGATCATGATAATAAAATTTCATTTCACCCTGGGCAGAATTTTCATTTCCAATAGCATTCATTTCTAATTTATCAATTTTACCTGATGTAAATTTTACATCGGAAAGAGGTGCCAGTAAAGGATTTAGAAAAGCTAACGATGTCGGCTCAATCTTTAAGGCCATTGTAAATCCCTGGAGAGGATCAGTATAGGATTGATTTAGTTTCAAATCAAAAGATGCCTCGTCTAACATGCGTCCGGCTAAAGTTAACGATAATGAATCCTTAGGCTCATTGCGATAATTTTTAATATTAAAAATATCACCATTTAAATGAGTAAGAAGCAAAGTACCTTCCAGCCTGTTCTTTTCATTCTTTTCTGTATAGCTTACTTTTCCATCATTAATGTTTATTTGGTTTATTGAAACTGGGAAGGAAATACTATTGATCTTTTCAGTGAGTAATCCCTTTCTTACCCCTTCCAAAAATGGTGGAAATTTATCCCTGTAAATAGTTATAGTTGGATCATTGAAGCTTGCTTTTTGAATAGCGAGAGAATTTTCATTAAAATATTTGAGTAAATCAAATCCATATAAAGTGGTATTACCGGAGTTAAAGTTTAAATAATCAATTTGGTAAGGATTTGATGAAATCATTGAATCCCGTGAAACAGATGGATTGTAGGTAACCGAGCCCATATTTAACACATGCAGGCCTGCATCAAAGCTTACTTTTTCAAATTGCAATAATGATTTCCGAGTAGCATACTTTGCTGCCGAGGTAGTTATCACAGCAGTTTGACCTGAGCCTAATAATTGACTAATGTTTTTTATTGAATTGGACGAAACCTTGCAATCTTTGATGTTTATATCTTTTAAATAGAGCTTGTTCTTTTTTATATCAAATATAAACTGATCGGTATTTTTTACATTCAATTTTGTGATCATTGCAGTCCATGCTGTACTATCACCGGTTGTTGATATATTTATTTTTGAGAGATTTAAATCAATTCCATCATCAACGATAAGATCTTTTTGTGTTCCCGTTATTTGAGCTTTTTTTGCCTTGATATTTAATGCGCCAAGCTTAATTCCTTCTGTTGAAATCTGAATCTCGCCGGCTTTTATCTCACTTCCTTTTGCATAGGGCAAAGAAATTTTTTTTTCAGATACATTCTCTCCTGATTGTAAAGTAATAACTGGCTCACTCATGGTAATATGGTCAATTTTAATAAAGGGGATGTGAGAATTTTTATGTGCTGTTACTAATGAATTACTTTGCTTTTCGAAATTAATAACGGGAGAAACTAAAAGAATTTTTTCGAAATTAAGATCATTATCAAAAAGGGAATTTATATTATTTGTTAGCCGGGTTGAAGGTATATCCATAACTAACGTTCCAGTGTATCCGGTTTTTTTAAACTTAGTTTTTATAAATTCCTGGAAGTTATCGGACATTGTGAAATTTTCAGAAGTTATGCGAATTGATGGGTTGGAAAAACTCATTTGTCTTCCATTTAACTCTAATCCTTTTACTGCAAGCGGGCTGGCATTACTTTTCTCCAGAGATGATATTTGAACATTTTTTACGAAAACATCATACTCAGTTGCCTCCCTGGTAAAAGTAAGCTTCGTGTTTTTCCCTGAAATATTTTTTAGCAGGATAGAGGTCTTTTTGGAGTGAGCCCGTAAATGAGGTATAAACTTTATTGCAATATTTCCCTCGGCCCATTGCAGCGAATCCAACACTATGTTACCACTTTTTTCTTCTGAATAAATATTTTTTATTGAAACGTCGTTAAGTTTTGAATTAAGTTCTCCCTGGTCATTATTAATTATTAATTCCTCTGCATGAACCTGGTCATTTGTTTTAAAAGTTATGTTTTTTAGCCCAACATTAATATCCCCAACTTTTAAATAGCCATTTTGAAAAAACAAAGATTCAATATCTCTTTGAAGCCTGACATGCTTATAGTCCGAAAAATTATTTCCAACTAAACCAAGATTAAACCCTTGCAGCCGCAACGATTTATTATCACCCCATTCAATATTTACATTCCCGTTGATAATGTTGAGCTTGCCGATATCCATAAAATCGTCAAAGTTTTGGTGAGATGTAAGGAGTAAAGATTTTTTTGAGATTGCAACTTTAGAGTTTTTTCTGTAGTTAATTGTTGGGTCACGCAATATTGCTTCATCAGCTTTTAGATTTTGGTTAAAAATTAATTCGGGCCAGTCTACACCAAGCAGCTCAAAATAGGGCAAAGTGAAATCTCTGAAACTCCTGATCTTATTGATGCCTGAGGCAGTATGAACAGAAAAATTACTAAGCAAAAGCTTATTATTTGCAAAACGAACGCTGTCGAAGGAATACACACATGTGCTATCCCTATTATAAAGATGGTATCCTTTAATTAGCATATCGAATACGCCCATTGAAATGAGTTTTGAAGAATCGGGGTTGATACGAAGATTTTTAATTTGGAAATTCACCTTACCGGAATGGATGTTCGATTGTCTTTTCTTTCCGGTAACATTTAAATGAATATCCGCATTCATTACCCCAAGAAAACCAAGGTCTAAATCCGCTGCAAAATCCTTTAAGATTTTTCCAGGGTCGGGCACGCCCTTGTTAGCACTTGTACTATCAGTATAACTAATGAGATTAAGATCAATAATAGGATTTTGACAATAAACAGAATCAGCTTTTATACGATTCGACTTATATAGTGCATTAAAATCAACACCTATTAATGCCAGTTTTTTAAAATGAATGTTGTAGCTGCTACGCGATTCCTCAGTTGGCAAAGCAATGATGGTACAGCTATCCAATATAATATTTCTTGCTTTTTGTATAACCAATCTTTTAAATTGTAATTGATGAATGCCATCGGTAAAAGTGATATCCTGGTTAGAAGAACTGAATTGAATATTATTGTTGTCTAAATATTTTTCCTGTTCGTCATTTTGTTTATTAAGCTTCTTTAATGTGAAATAAATATTAGAAAAAATAAGCGGCTTTTTTCTTTGGAGCAAATTATTGTTAAGAATAAGCTTAGCATTTAAAATTGAAATTGAATGAGTATTTAAAGCAATAATTGCATCTTCAATTGAATTGTATAATTTGCCTAATTCCAATCCCAGTGAAAGATTACTTTTTGAATCGGCCATGCTATCTTTTTGCCTGCTATATACTTCTATTACCGGGTCGTACAATTTTATCTTTCTTATTTCCAGTGAATTTTTAAGGAAGGCTGACCACAATGAATTTGTTGTGAGCGTTATCTTCTGAAAACTTACCTGGTAAGTTATCTTTTTTTTGTCATCACCTGTGCCCGTGATTTTCGCTTTATGAATTTTTACCTCGCTTGAAAAGAAATCAAAATTAGCCCGGGAGAGCTCAAGCTTTAATTTCCCTCCGGATTTTTTACTGACTAAATCTATCAGAAGCCTGTTGGCGTTATGTACAAACCAAATATGTAAACCAGTAATGGCAATCGCTAAAATGGTAATTATAATCAAAGACAACTTTACAAAACCCTTCCGAAAAAATCTTTGAATTTGTAGTGCCATAAAAAAAAATAGAATTATTAAGTCATATAAATTTCTTTTTTATATTTTGAAAAAAGAATAAATAAAACATGTTTAAGAATTCTTTCTCAAATTAAATTGAAAAATATAATAACAAATCTATTTTTTTTGAAATTTTAGAGCAGTTGATCAATAATATATTGATGGCTTTTGCATTCTATTAATTTTTACTTCTTTGCTGAATGCTTCTTTTGATTTAATCTAAGCAGGGAATTATATTTTATCACATCCCAATAGTCCTTTTTATAGCTCACTAATATTTCAGCGCCTGCGGGGATATCTTTTGTAGCATGTAAAAACACGCATCCATTATCGATTACATATTTAGAATTATTAGCGATGCCTTTTATTCTGGACAATCCATTAGCATCATTGGCATATCTCCCCAATGATTTCAAATTATATTTTGCATCAATTACATGATTCCGGTTCAAATAAAAAACATATGCATTAAAAACTTTAGATTGTAGTGCCTCTTTCCAGGTCGTAATTTTTCCTTTATATTCTACAATGCACCTGCCCTTTGGAATATCTATTTTAGTAAATAATCCTTTACCTGCCCCGGGTATGCCGGAACGTTTTATTAAGAGGTGTTTTTTGGTTAACATATGAATTCAAATATATGGAATTGAAGGTTTTTAATAAAATGTAAAATTAAATTGGCAAACTGGCAAATTGTTAGGGAACATTTTATGCTTTCAAAAAAAGAATTTGCGGTTAGCTTCTGCTTTTAATTGAAGTTTGCCGGCAAATACAAAAAGCCTGTATCCACACAGGCTTTTAAAACACTATTATAAAAGTTTTTTCTGATCAGGCTTTTGTAAAATCTTCTACCAATTCAACTACGTTATTGCTTACTCTTAAAGTCTTGAATGATTTGCTGCCTTCGATGTGCACAATATAAACCGAATTATCACCTGGCTGATCTACTTTTTCCATCGCTGTTATGAAATAATTTGCATAACCGGGCATTGCAATTTCCATAATATTTTTATCAAGGCTGGTAACAGAATATCCGTTAATTGTATAAACCCAATTGCCTCTTTTATTGTACGCTGAAGTTATTTTATGGCCATTAATTTCAGACCGTACAATAAAGCCGTCTTCTGATGGATTGATGATAGTATTTACTGCACTTTTAAATTGTTTGTTGAAATTTTTTAGTGCTTTTTCAGTTGCAGCAGCTCTTTTACCGCTATTTGAATTTTTATCCGCAGCGTAAGTTGTTGTTCCAATCGCCATCATTACTAAACCGAGAACGATTGATAAAATTTGCTTTTTCATAATTGTAATTTTTTTGTTTAAATGAATTTTTGTAATTTTTTTCTAAGTATAATTTCAATTGCAGAACAAAAATATTCTGTAAATGCAGTTGAATTTTGCAAATGAGACGGATAGGCAAAAAGATGCGGCAAAAAGGTAAAAGAGACTTATGCACTGCAAAAGCGATTCGTAATAATAGGTCGGGAGAAATAGATAAACTTTGAATGTTTATTATAGATTCATTGTTTGCAAAATATCCCACAGGCCACACAAAAAAAATACTGACATTAATGAAAAAATTTTAGCAAGATTCGGGTTTTATGACTTTTAAACAATTGTGATATTTGCAGCTTAAAAAACACAAATAGGATATGGAAATCAAAATTGTTTAAAGAGTGAATGCCAATGAGATTTTATCACCTTTCCGAAGCACGAAATCTGCGAACTCAAAATAAAATAGTAATATGGGCGTCATTGAAAAGTCTTTTATTGAAAGGGAAATACAAGAGAAAAGACGATGGAAAATAGTTTATCACAACGTACTCGCTTGCAATTGGGCAATTACTTTTGAAGACAAAGAAATTTGGGGAGAAAAAGAGAAGAAAGATGCAATATACATTCACCGCATATGTACTAATGCGACATTACGTGGAAACAGGTACATTGACACAATTGTAGAATGGTCAAAAGAATATGCGAGACAAACAGGCAAGCAGTTTGTACGGTTGGATACATTAGGAAATAATACTAAACTAATCGAACACTACACATCGGCAGGATTTGAATTTTTAGGCATGTTTAAATTGACAGACATCGCAGCTTTACCAAGTCATTATCAAAACGAACCAAATTGTTGTCTATTTGAAATTGACGTACAGGCAAAGAATAGTACCTCCCTGGCCCCAGATATGAAGATTAGGTAGCATGGCGCTGCGTATCTGTAAAACTACATTACTCATGCTCTTCAATTGCTTTGCCTAACGCTTCTTCAACATTAAGTATCCATGTTGGCAGCTTCTCCGCTTTCATTTTCCATTGGTCGCCCTCTCTCAACATTCTGAATTCCCATCGTGCACCCTCTTCATCTTTTACATCCACGTGATAACCTGTTTGCTCTCCAAACTCAAGAGGCTGAAAATTAAATTTGCTTTCGTTTATTACTTTATTAAATAAGGTACTCATGTTAATATTTTTTTTTAAGGAAGTATTACCCAAAGTTACAATGATCTTACCCTTCGCGGAAACATGCAGCATAGCTTTTTGGAAGCCTCTTTTAAATACCCAGGAGAGCAGAAAAGTTTGCAATCTTTCATTGAGAAAGGCTGATGTACTAGTTCAACTCTTTTAATCGGCAGGAAATAAACTTTTATCTACTGAAGGAAGCAGGCGTAAAGCATTTTTGTAGTAAACCTTTTTCAATATTTCATCAGGCAGGCCCATGCCATACATCCGCCAGAAAGCATGGTATTTTTTATGATAAGGAAAATATTCATCTTTAGTTTCGAGCACCCTGAAGTAAGTACTATATTCTTCGGGCACCCAACTATCTTTTCCAAATAATATTCTATCCTGGTACCTTGTAAAAAATGCATTTGCAGCTATCGGCTGGCGGCCAAGCTCCGCAATTACGGCCCCGAACTCAACGTATACATTTTGCATATCATCTAATAGCATACTAAGCTTTTGAAGATCATTTGCATACCAGCCAAAATGTGCAGCAATGAAAGTTGTTCCGGGATGTTTTTTAAAAACCCGGTGCTGCTCGTCTATCAATTGCTGCCATGGCGCAGGATCGCTATCACTTCTTTTACGGCCTGGATTTGTGACCAATTCAAGCCATCGCTCATTATTTTTATCCAGCGGTGCCCAAAAAGGTTTGGGGTCCGCAGTGTGAATGAGCACGGGAATTTTGAGCTCGCCACATTTCTTCCATATAGCATCCAGCCTTTCATCGTCTACGGTAACCCTGAAGCGCCGTTCCTTACATCCTGTTCAAGTTGCTTAACAGCGTTTTCAGTCCAGTTACTTTCTCCGATATCATCGAAATTTATATTCGCAAATACAGTAAAGCGTTTAGGTGCATTTGCTTTGATGTTATCAACAGATTGTTTCAGGTTTTTACCGTAAGAGCCACTCAGATTATTCATTACTGCCATGTTGAGCGTATCCATTACTTTCACCAGTTCATTAAGATTTTGGCTGCTCATATTATATTGATGATTGTGTATGTCTATAAAAGGAAATTTTGCTTTGGTCACCACATGCTGTGGTACAATAAGGGTAGATGGAGGATTATATGTTTCAAAATCCATTGTAGATTTTGACTGGCATACAGCAATACATGCAGTCAGGGAAAGCGCAAAAGTTAAAGATATTTTCTTCATGTAAATGATTTGAAGATGCAAACTAATAAAACTAATGTAAGTGTATTTGCATAATAGATGCAGTAATGCCGAGCACTAAATGTGGAAGCAATTTTTTAAAAACCTGCGAAAAATACAATAGATTTATAGCGTATAATTTTATCGCATTGCCCCATCTTTAAAAAGTTAATGATGAAAAAATTTATCTTGTTGTTATTCATTACAATTCCTTTGCTAATAAAAGCACAGGACACAGGAATTCATTTTCTACACGAAGCAAGTTGGAAAGAAATACAGGCAAAAGCCAAAGCGCAAAACAAATACATATTCATGGATTGCTTTACTACCTGGTGTGGGCCATGTAAGTATATGAGCTCTACAATTTTTCCTTTGCAGGAAGTGGGGGAATTTATGAATGATAAATTTGTTTCAGTCAAAGTGCAGTTAGATACATCTGCTAAAGATAATGAACTTGTAAAATCATGGTATCAGGATAGTCACGATCTTGCTCAAAAATATACTGTAAGTGTTTATCCTACATACTTAATATTCGATGCCGATGGTAATATCGTTCACCGGTTTGTTGGCTCAAGTCTGGCGGAGGAATTCCTTGCAAATACAAAGAAATCGCTTAACGCGGAAACACAGTATTACACTTTGCTGAAACAATATAACAATGGTAAAAAAAATAAAGAATTTCTTTACAGCATGACACTTGCCTCTGCTGATGCTTATGATAGGGATAATGTAATGAAAATATCCAACGAATATCTTGCAACCCAAAAGGATCTGTACACAAAAGACAATCTTGATTTTATTAAAAAATTTACACAAAGCAGCACTGATAAAGGATTTGATATTATGGTTCACAACGCGGGTAAGGTGGATGCAGTCCTGGGCAAGGGAACAGTGTCGTCTATAATACAGCCCATTATTTTCCGTGAAGAAACTTTTAGATATTTACCAGCAGACGGCAATGCTAGTCCTGACTGGAATAAAATAAATGCAATTGTTGCCAAAAAATATCCTACCCAGGCGGATGAGGCGATAGCGAAAGCTAAAGTAATTTGGTATCAAAGTGCAAGAGACTGGCATAATTACCAGGCAGCTATAGTGAATTACATGAATGAATATGGTACTACTGCATTACCCGAAGAATTGAATAATTATGCATGGACCGTTTTTCAAAATTGCCCTGACATGAAATGCGTAGCTGAAGCATTGGAATGGAGCAAGCGTAGTTTTGAAAAGGAGAAAGTGCCTGGATTTATTGATACTTATGCAAACATTCTTTATAAGCTTGGAAAAAAAGATGAGGCCATCGAATGGGAACAAAAAGCTATTGATATTGCACAAGATGCTGACAAAAAAGGTTACCAGGAAGTCATTGATAAAATGAAAAAAAATGAGAAAACTTGGAATTGATTAAACGAGAAGCAACCCGATAAATAATGAAATTTAAAAAGAAAAGATAAAAATATTTCATTGGTTTTGATTGATCTTTGAAATTCAATTGTAAGTAAGCAACATTTTCTTGTAAAAATATTGAGTATTATACCTCGACATCGCTTAGGATTATAATACAGAAACTTGCAGACTTAAATATATAAATCATGAGTAATAATTCTAACCCAAACTCTCAAAATGGAAAAGTTTGTTACATTGAAATTACCGCGCTCGACATTCAGTTATCATCAGAATTTTATAAAAAAAATAATTTTTTGAATGATAATTAGAGGGATCTTTCAATTTTCCAGCTGATACTTTTCCTGTAAGAAATGGATTAGAGATATTGTTATGGGAAGCCTGGATTGTAAATTAATTATATAGTTATTTGTGGCCCCTATTTCAAAATCAAGCTTATTATAAAAAGACTTTAATTTATTATTATCATCTGAAAGAAGGGGCAAATATTTATTGGTAAATTTTCCATCTTTAAAATAGGCAGTGTCATACAGAATTGTATAATCAAATAATTCATGAGTTGCTAAAATGCCAAGATTTGTTGCATTGTTGTACAAGTTTCCTGCTGCATAGATTGCTTTCATTTCAATATCATACTTAGCAATACTGTCAGCGACATGATCTTTCTTTATAAAACGTAAGCCTCCGGAATTTGTAAGTTGCAGCATGGTAGCATCGTTACTTTTGAATTCAGAATAAAACCAATTGACTCAATAGCATACTTATAAAATAACCGCCGGTTCAAAGTATCTGAAATATTTTTTGATGATAAATTCATTACCTTATTCAGTTTTCCTAACTTCTCAAGGTTCTCGGAAACCGTATGGGTTAAATGGGTTGAATCATCCTGTAAATTTTTGACAAGGCTGTTTATGTATTCTCTCTCTTTTGCATTATTACTAAAATACTCACGGATATTCTCGGCAATAAAGCCCATACTAACCGCAAGGAAGATCATCAGGAACTCGAAAAAATATTCTTTAAAATTTTTCTTTTTATGATCTAAATCAGGATGATGATGTACTTCCATATTTTTTTTAATAATATTTTTTATTTACAGGGGTAAAAATTGTTGTACAGTCTTTAAGTCAAATTATCAATTCATATCGTATTTGGTAATCTAATATAAGCATCTTTTAAATTCAGGCAAAGGGATGCGATGCATTAAGCAGGTAAAAGCGAGGTATTGAATACCGGCGGGGTAAGGTGGATAAAGATTTAATTTTGTAATTGATTATTTATTGCATTCCATTATGTGACCTCGTAGTATTTATAAAAATAAAATATTCAGCACAAATGCCCTCTTTCATAAATTACTTTATTATGAATCAATCTTTCCAACTCATTTCTTTTTTTGCTCATTGATTTTTCAATTTTCATTGTGCAAATACAATCATGCAACTGGATGAAAAGCTGCGTTAGGTTTTCATTTTCATTTTCTTTTAGCTTGAAATCCGCACAGTAATATGTCACCTCAAGCCGGCTGTCGTTTGACATTACAACAAGAGTAGTGTTTGATTTAGTCTGCATTTGTTTTTTAAATCATAATCAAATAGCAAACCACCTGCTTTGACTGATGCTAAAAGTTATCCAGTTTTTGTGGATAAGGTTGTAAAGAAGATGGGCTCAAAAGTTTTGCCCTGTTAATGCTTAAATTGCTGTGAGAGGCCAGGGCAGTCTATAAACCATTATATAACTTTTGGATTTCGTTTTTTAAGATTTATATTAAGAGTCCTTGCTTCAATCTTTTCATCTCCCAGCAGTACACCCCACGGCTTCATGCTTTCCACCCTGTCGAAAATTATTTTTGCCATGGCTATTACAGGGATGGATAAAAACATCCCGGAAATGCCCCAGATCATTTCGCCCAGCACAACTCCCAGTAGTGTGACAAAAGCATTGATCCTTACTTTGGAGCCGACAATCATAGGAAGCAAAATATTGCTATCGATAAGATGCATAGCAACCACAGTTATCACTACCAATAAAACCGTACCAGCCATGCCAGTAGTGGCAAATGTGATGATGACATTTAATAACAGCGCTGAGAAAATTCCAATGTAGGGAACAATATTAAACAATGCGGTGATAAGGCCCAGAAGTATAGCATACTTTATTCCTAATAAAAGAAAAACACTACAACATACAACTGCTACTGTGCTCATTTCAAGGAAGAGGCCTACTACATATTTTCTTAAAATATCCTGCACTGTCGCAACTATGTCATACACAATGGCTTTATTTTCTTCTTTAAAAACATCTACCAGGAATTTAAGCAATCTTCTTCTGTAGAACAGCATGAAAAAAGTATATAGGATAACAAAGACAAGAAATAATAAAATAGAAGATAGAGAAAGAACAGTTGAGCCTATCATTGATGGCGTGGCAGTTTGTATTTTAGTAGCAGCTTTATTCACATAGTTCATTTGTTTCTGCATGTTTACATCAAATTTATCTGATATCCATTCCTGGAAATTATGCAGTGACATTATTACCTGTTCCTTTAGCAAAGGAAGGTCTTGTGCAAGGTTTGTAATTTGCGAACCTATAAGAAACAATACCGCAGCAAGTGCTACAATCAATAATAAAACTGATAAAGCCGATGAAGCACTTCGCCTGAATTTTAATTTTTTTTCAAAATAAACTGAAAGCGGTAACAATAATATTGAAAACAATAATCCGAACAACAGGGGAGATAATACTTCTTTGGTTAGGATACTTATATAACCTAATGCCAATATTGCAATAAGTACCATCGCCAGCTTAAAATAAAAAGGTTGTGTAGTTGAGTTGGAAATATTCATCAGGTTATATTTTGTGGAAATAAAATGTAAAGGAAATGAAATTTATAATAGCAAGAAGGTTTACGGTTTTGTATTTATATTGAGTCCGGAGAAGCCTTATTTGTTGACTGTAGCTTTTTTCAAAACTCTTATAGTAGGAATAGGCATACATTTTTGATCAGTTTATAACTCTTTTTTTACTATAAAAATCAAAAATGTAATAAATTAAAAAGGATACAACCAAGGCTGATAAAATCATCAGGGATGAATTTCTTATATGAGCCTTGGTTAATATTTTAAAAGTAGTTGTATGTGAGAGATACAATGGGTATGAAATATTTCCTAATAAATTTAAAATTTTTTTGTTCGATGTTCTGAAAGGTGATATTTTATGATTGAAGACAACTACAACATAAACAAATGCAAGGCAGCATGTAGTCCCGATGAAGAATGCAATGTCGCTGTTTATTATTTCACTTACCTGGTGGTGCTTAATCCGAAATAAAATTTGAATCCCTATTGTAAGAGCAAGGTGACCACATAGTAGTGCAGCAATAACAATGGAACCATGCTTTTTATTATCAGGAAAAATTGCCAGCCCAAAGCCTGCGAGCCATATGAAAGCAAGTAAGATCAGGTTAATACCATATTTTGTGTCCGAGTAATAATTCCAATGAAAGAATGTGCGGCCACAGGTGTAAATTATATAGCAAAAAAATGATAAGTAAATTATATTATAAAGCGTATTTTTCTTACACTTAAGAAAGAGTGGCGCAAGGGTATATAACCATACTTCTAAAGCAAGTGTCCAGGCGATGCCTATGAAAGAAGTGCTTGTGAATAATTGATTTAGGAAAATTAAATTTAGTAGTATCATAAAAACTGATTGGAAATCCGGGTGAATTCCAACCACTATTATTTGAAAAAAAATGCAAATTATATAGACTGGATAGATCCTTTGTATTCGCCTCTTAAAATAACTTTTTTTGTTTTTTGATATAGACTTTCCTATTGATAAACCGCTAATTAATAAAAATCCAAATACAGCTTCGAAAAACCCTAAATAAGTAATCAATTTTAAATAGCCTATCTCTGAGTATTTTTCCAGATGCGAAATCATTACTATAAATGCCAGTATAAATCTTGCAAAAGACAGAATTTCCCAATTAGTTTTTCCGGTCATTGTTTTAAACAATCAGTTTTAATATTTATGAATTTGAAGTTTTGGCTGACGTTAGTTCGTGTGAGAATTTCCGCTGCTAATCAAATATAATTGAATTTGGAAGCGGTTCTAAGGAGCTTTAAAAATATTTAGGTGAACAAGGGGAAAAAGATACGTAGCTTCTTTTGAAACGATACTCATAAAATTTAAAGTCAGGCATTTTGCAAAAACCTTTGAAATATTGTTTTATAATTTTCACAAGCCTTTCCTGAAGTTTAAGAAATATTAAAAGATAAGTTGTTGAACTGGAAAAAATATAGATTTTTTTTAATTTAAATGTTGTTCTTAATTTTATTATATGCCTGCAAATGAAATAAAATCTTATTATGCAAAAGACAGGAAAGCCTGGCGTAACTGGCTTCAGAAAAATCATTTAAGGGAATCCGGAGCCTGGCTTATTTATTATAAAAAAAATAGTGGTAAGAGCCGTGTATCTTATAATGATGCAGTAGAAGAAGCCTTATGCTTTGGTTGGATAGATAGTATCGCGAAGCCTCTTGATGAAGAGAAATATATTCAAAAATTCACTCCGCGGAAAATTAAAAGCGTATGGAGCGCTCTGAATAAAAGCCGTGTTGAAAAACTTGTAAAGCAAAAATTAATAATGCCTGCAGGATTGGAGATTATTGAAACTGGAAAAAAGAATGGCTCATGGACTCAACTCGATCACGTAGAAAATTACATTATACCTCTCTATCTGAAACGTTTTTTTGCGAAGAATAAAAAAGAATTGAAATATTTTGAAGAATTAAGCAAATCCAGGCGAAAGCTATTGCTTTATAGATTGCACAATGCAAAGCTTCCTGCAACAAGATTAAAGCGAATTGAAGAATTTAAGAAAGAAGCAGGTAAAAAAAATTGTAATAAATAATAAGATCAACTCAATTCTTAATTGCAAAGACTCTAAGTACAATAGGAAAATAATGGCATGTTATCTCAAACAAAACTCCAATAAGTTTCCTCTGCATGAAAATTTGTTTCAGGCCAATGGTTCATATCAAATCCTGGTGCTTTTTCAAGCATTTCTCTAGGCTGGCTAAATAGAAATGCTTTGTTAACCGGGTCAACTTTAAGCATGCCAAATGGTATCGCAAAATATTTTTCGCCAATGGTGAGGAAACCTCCGAATTCTATTACTACATATTCGATTTTCCCCGTAGTAATATCTATCATGATATCTGTAATCTTCCCCATATGTTCGCCTTTTTCGTTATGAACTTTATCGCGAAGTATAGAAGTTGCTGACAGGTATTTCAACGGCACGTTAGGATGAGATCCCTCACGATTAATACCGGTAAGATTTTCATTTTGTAAAGTATCCATTTTGATTTATTTTTTATGTTATTGAAATTTTCTATTGTTGATCAATATTATTACTAAATTTTTTCTTCTCGCTAATAATTTCTTAACCTTCAAGAATTGTACCCAAGATTTTTAATTTATTAATAACTCCCAGGTTTTGTTGCTGTCAGAGCTTGTACGGGAGAACTTAAGTAAATTGTATAAGAATAAGGTGAGGAAATTGCGGTTAATTTTTTAAAAAAAGTAATAAGAAGAAGCGGTCTTGTTTTGGTAAGGCTGAATTATTTAGTAAATTTTGTGATATTTATTATTATAAAAAAAAGTAAAATTTATGGTAGATTGTTTTCCGCATCAATACATAAGTTCACTTGAAATGAGAACCATTGATACAAAATGTTGAATATAGTCATACGTCTTGTTTAATTATCATTATTGCTGCATACAAATAACAGGCAAAAAATAAATTATTTATGAATTTTAAAGATGCTAGTACCAAAGAAATTGAAGAGATCATGCAAAAAGCATGGAAAGCTTTTCACGAGTTTAGGAAATTAAGTTTAAAACAACGTGCCGGTTTTATGAAAGCTATAGCTGTTGAGCTCGGGCTCCGTGGAGAAGAACTTATTCATTCGGCGATGCTGGAAACAAACCTTCCTGAACCACGGCTAAAAAATGAACTTGGAAGAACTATTTTCCAGTTAAACAATTATGCAGATGCGTGTGAAAAAGGAGAATGGCTGGAAGCAAGAATTGATACAGCTATCCCCGAGCGCAACCCGCCAAAACCTGACATCAGGAAAATGTTGATACCGCTCGGGCCTGTAGTCGTTTTTGGCGCAAGTAATTTTCCATTTGCTTATTCCACTGCAGGCGGCGATACAGCATGTGCATTTGCAGCGGGTTGTCCTGTAATTGTGAAAGCCCATCCTGCACATGCACAAACCAGTGAAATTGTTGCCGGAGCCATCTTAAAAACAGCGGATGCTCTTAATTTACCAGAAGGGATTTTTGCGCATGTCCATGGAAATTCTTTTGAAACAGGGCAGGCTCTCGTAATGCATCCTTATACAAAAGCTGTTGGCTTTACCGGATCAACAGCAGGAGGAAAGGCTTTATATGATCTTGCAAATAAAAGAAACGAACCTATCCCGGTATTCGCGGAAATGGGTAGCATCAATCCTGTATTTTTACTGCCCGCAAAATTAAATCAATCAGCAGCAGATGTTGCCAAAATGTATGCCGGTTCTATTACTTTAAGCGCCGGTCAGTTTTGTACCAACCCGGGAATAATTATAGGAATTAATGGGGATGATCTCAATATGTTTATTGATGCTCTCGGAAAGGAAATAAAACAACTATCGCCTGCAGCGATGCTTCATCCCGGTATTTATAAAAGTTACGTGGAAAAAAGAAAAAATGCTTTAGCCCAGGACGGCGTTGAAACAGTTTCTGTGTCAATGATTGATGCTCTTGAAAACCAAGGTGCACCAACTATTGCCTCTGCGTCAGGGAGGGCATTTTTAAATAATCCTGTACTTCATAAAGAAGTGTTTGGGCCTTACTCAATTATCGTCCGTTGTAAAGACATGGATGAAATGAATGAAGTAGCAAGACATTGCGAAGGACAATTAACCACCACTTTAATGGCAACTGAAAATGACATCCGGAATAACGAAGAACTTGTGGAGGCGGTTAAAAATATTTGCGGGAGATTTATTTTAAATGGTGTTCCGACAGGTGTTGAAGTTTGCCTCAGCATGCAACATGGCGGCCCTTATCCTGCTACAACTGATTCAAGATTTACGTCGGTTGGCGCCGATGGTATAAAGCGTTTTGCAAGGCCCATCTCATTTCAAAACTGGCCGGATTCTTTATTGCCGAATGAATTAAAAAATTTAAATCCTTTGAAAATATGGAGAACGATAAATAACGAAGTGAGTAAAGAGGTAATTTATTAAGTAAGTGTGTTAAAATATCGAAGTCCTTTTTGTGCTACATTAAATAAAACTGAAAATATTCATTTAGCTTATTTTTTACTACCACTGCTTTGCCACTTTAAAAAGTTTATCTTCTTTAAATATTAATGAAATTCTATCAAGTGAAACGGTGTCACTTTTAAAGTCCATAAACTCATAATTTTTATGTTTTTGTCAGCACCTTTTTTATTTGTGTTCTCGTAAAGTCCGTTTCATAATACGAGTTAAATTTTCAAGATCGTTTTCCGTGTCTTTGTAACCTTCTTTCACATAAGTCAATGATACGCTTTGGTCAACGATAAAATAAAGGCCAAAGGATGTAAGCAAAATTAGAAATGTCAAGCATACCCAAAAAGCAATTTTCCATTTATTCATTTTTATAAATGCTTTAGCAATCAAAATAGAATGTAATTTTTTTCGTACTTATTATTAGCATTAATAATTTGTGACCTTTGCTTTTATGTAACGATTTTATAAATAACCGCAGCCAACAATCCACCGGTCAAAGGGGCAAGCACCGGCACCCATGAATATCTCCATTCGCTGGAACCTTTATGCGTAAGCGGTAGTAGCTGGTGCATGATACGAGGCCCAAGATCACGAACAGGGTTTATGGCATATCCTGTAGGGCCTCCGAAGCTAAGGCCAATACCTAATACCAAAAGAGCTACAGGAAGCGCATCAAGGGAGCCTAAACTGTTAGAAGGTGACACTATAAATAATATTGCAAAAACAAAAGCAAACGTTCCAAGAAATTCTGTAAGAAAATTATGTTTGGAGCTATTAATGGCAGGGCTTGTTGCAAAAACTCCTAGCGTAAGTGCTGCATTATCTGTGGCTTTAAAATGTTGTAAATAGGAAAGCCAAACAATTACACTTCCAGCCATAGCGCCAAACAATTGCCCGGTTAAATATTGAGGAACAGTATTCCAGCTGATTTTTTTTAAGTATAAAAGTGCCAAAGTCACTGCTGGATTTAGATGAGCTCCGCTGTATTTTGCAGATACATAAACTCCTACGAAAACAGCGATGGCCCATCCAAATGAGATAACGATCCATCCGCTGTTTTGGCCTTTTGTCTTATTTAAAATTACATTGGCAACCACACCGTTCCCAAATGCTATTAATAGAGCTGTTCCAATAAATTCGCTTAGAAAAATTGACATAGAATGATTATTATTTTAATTATTAATTATTGATTCATTCATAATTGACCACTGACTAATAACTATTGGCCACCTTTTAATTGCTTATTGACCTATTAATTTTCTGCCCATACCTGTGCTGCTTTTATTGCTTTCTTCCATTGATAAATTTCTTTTTGCCTATCCTCGTTTTTCATAGCAGGCTGAAACTTTTTTTCTGCTTCCCAATAATTTTCAATTTCATCTGTATCCTTCCAAAAGCCGATAGCAAGGCCCGCAAGGTACGCTGCTCCCAACGCAGTAGTTTCGGTAATTTTTGGGCGGATAACATTACAATCTAACACATCACTTTGAAACTGCATTAGCAGATCGTTGGCTGTAGCGCCACCATCTACTCTCAGTTCTTTTATAGATAAACCAGCATCAGCATTCATAGCGTGCAGCACGTCCATTGTTTGCAAGCCGATACTTTCAATGGAAGCTCTTGCAATGTGTGCGGCGGTAGTACCACGGGTAATACCAAACATAGTTCCCTTTGCAAACTGGTCCCAGTAGGGAGCCCCGAGCCCGGTAAAAGCGGGTACAAAATATACGCCCCCATTATCTTTTACAGAGGTCGCAAGTTTTTCCACATCAGGAGACGTTTTAATAATGCCGAGGCCATCCCTCAGCCATTGTACAACAGCACCGCCTATAAATACGCTTCCTTCCAACGCATAGTTGGTATTGTTCCCAATTTTCCATGCTATAGTTGTGAGAAGATTATTTTTACTTGCCACAGGTTTATCACCCGTATTCATTAGCATAAAGCAACCGGTGCCATAAGTGTTTTTTACCATACCGGGCTTGATACACATTTGGCCAAACAGCGCTGCCTGCTGGTCACCTGCAATTCCGCACACAGGTATCCTGGCAGCCGTTAAAAGCTGCTGGGTTTCTCCATACACCTCACTGCTTGATTTTACTTCCGGAAGTATGGATGAAGGAATATCAAATAGCGCCAGTAATTCTTCATCCCATGTTAATGAATGAATATTGAATAACATGGTTCTTGATGCATTAGTTACATCCGTCGCATGTGCCTTACCGTTAGTAAGCTTAAATAACAACCACGAATCAATTGTGCCAAAACACAAATCACCTTTTTCAGCCTTTATTCTTGCACCTTCCACATTATCAAGTATCCATTTTATTTTTGAAGCTGAAAAATATGCATCAATTACAAGCCCTGTTTTTTCCTGGATACTTTTCGCATGCCCGCTATCTTTTAGTTTATTGCAGTATTCAGCGGTACGGCGATCCTGCCATACAATCGCATTATGAATTGGTTGTTGGGTTTGCCTGTCCCATACCAGGGTGGTCTCCCTTTGATTAGTGATGCCTATTGCGGCAATATCCTGTGCAGTAAGCCCTGCTTTTAAAATAACTTCCGCAGCTACGCCAAGTTGTGTGTACCATATTTCATTTCCATCATGCTCTACCCAGCCAGGTTGTGGAAATATCTGGGTAAATTCTTTTTGTGCGACAGCTTTTACGGCACCTTTTTTATCGAATATAATAGCGCGGGAACTTGTGGTTCCCTGGTCTAAGGATAAAATATATTTTGACATGCAATCGTATTTTGTAAATAAAAGACATTCATTTTATTTACAAATAAAAATATAATTATTAATGAATGCAATTTGTTTCTTCAAAAATTTTACGATTGGGAGAATTATAAAAATTCTTCATGAAGGCGCCTGGCCACTCCAGTGGCAGGCTACCTTGGGACTTTTAATTGAATGAAATGATGGTTTAAAAATTACATCTGTTTTTCAAGCTTCATTAATTACATAATTCTTTGCGACTTTACTAAATGCTTTTACCTGCTCTTCAATCCATATTTGATCTTTATTCATTTCTTCCGCCATGATTTCGGCAACAACAGATGCAATGTGTAAGCTTTCTTTTGCATCAAGAAGTATCGCCCGGGTTCTCCTGCTTAAAATATCTTCGACAGTCATGGCCATCTCTTCTCTTATTGCCCATATAACCTGTGCCTTGTGGATGCAGAGCATATCACTTATCCAAACATCTCCTGTTTTAGCGATTAAATTTTTTAGAGGGGCTTTATCACTTCCGTAAAAATATAATGGATCCTGAATGTGCGTTGTGTTTGAATATCCATGGATGTGTAAAGAGGATGTTATTGAGGCTGTGGAGTTCCAATGCAATTCATTTTCAATTTTGTCAATCATTTCCTCGCCCATTTTTCTGTATGTTGTCCATTTACCGCCTATTATGGTAAATAATTTTGAAGGAGAAACAATGATCTTATGGCTACGGGAAATCTCTTTTGTATCGTTACCTTTTTCTTTTGGCGCTGCCAGCGGCCGTAAGCCTGCAAAGATGCTCAATACATCTTTACGTGAAGGTTTTAACGTAAGGTATGATGTCGCGGTTTGAAGAATAAATTGAATTTCTTTTTCTAATGCAATTGGTTCCAGAGAAGCGCTTTGAACAGGTGTATCTGTTGTGCCGGCAATAAGCTTACCGTGCCATGGAACAATAAATAAAACCCTTCCATCACTCGTTTTAGGAATCATGATGGCATCATCGCTCTGTAAAAATTTTTTATCGAGAACAATATGTGCGCCCTGGCTGACAGCAATACTTTTTTGCGCTTTTGGGTCATCCATGCGAATGATGTCGTCAACAAAAATGCCGGTGGCATTAACAATAGCTTTTGCTTTAATTATAAATTCTTTAGAAGATTCTTTATCTGCAATTATTGCAGCGCATACTTTTTCCTTTTCCCTGAGCATGCTTTTTACCTGCATGTAATTAATAGCAAATCCTCCGTTATCAAAAATACTTTGAGCGATATTAATTGCTAATCTTGCATCATCAAATTGCCCGTCATGATATAATACACCTCCGCGTAGTTTTTTTGAATTTATTGTGGGCAGATTTTTTATTACTTCCTTTCGGCCTATAAAAACAGAAGAGCCGAGGCTTAAGCTACCTGAGATCCAATCATACAATTTTAAACCGATTGTATATTTTAACCGGTTCCATCTTGTATATACCGGTATAATGAATCTAAGATTCTTTACAAGATGAGGAGCGTTTTTATATAGCAAGCCTCTTTCAACACTGGCTTCCCTTACAAGCTTTACATTGCCCTGCGCAAGATACCTTACTCCACCGTGAACCAGCTTCGTGCTTTTTGATGAAGTGGATTTTGCAAAATCTGATTGTTCAACTAATAACGTGGAATAGCCACGGGTACAGGCTTCCAGGGCGATACCCAAACCTGTTGCTCCACCACCAATTACTAAAACATCCCAAATTATTTCTTCGTTTATTTTTGCTATAACATCTTCTCTCTTCATGATTAATAAAAAAATATTTAGAATTAAAGAAATGAAGTTGTAAGATAAAGAGAAGAGTACTTCATAAAGAGAGTTTATTGTTTTTAGCAAGGCTAAGTTCCAGTAATTGCAAAAAAATAGCTACTATAAAAATTTTTATTTACTCCATGTTTCAATATTTGTTCTGGCAGAAGGGACAATGGAATAATCTTCAAAAGTTCCTGCTAAAAATTTGTAGTAAGCAGTCATTGCAATCATAGCAGCATTATCCGTGCAATACTCAAAAGCCGGGATGAATATTTTCCAGTTCTCTTCATTACCCATTTTCTCAAAAGCATTTCTTAATTCTGTGTTGGCACTTACACCACCTGCAATGCATATTTCTTTTATACCATAATCCCGGGAGGCTTTTTTTAATTTGTTTAATAGAATTGAAACGATCCTTGACTGGATAGAAGCGCAAATATCAGCAAGGTTTTCTTCCACAAAATTTTCATTCTTTAATTTCTCATCTCTTATAAAATAAAGAATTGCTGTTTTTAAGCCGCTAAAGCTAAAATCCAAACCATCAATTTTTGGTTCCGGGAAAATATATTTACCGGGATCACCGCCTTTGGCATATTTATCAATTAATGGGCCACCAGGGTAGGGTAAGCCTATAATCTTTGCTGACTTGTCAAATGCTTCGCCTGCAGCGTCATCCCGGGTTTGTCCTATTACTTTCATTTTTAAATAATCGGTGCATAATATTATTTGGGTATGGCCGCCGCTTACGGTAAGGCATAAAAAAGGGAATGTGGGTTTTGCTTTCTGCGAGGAGGAAGATTGAATAAGATTTGCCAGTACATGGCCCTGCATATGATCTACTCCTATTAATGGTTTATTAAAAGCAAGAGAAAGTGACTTAGTAAAACCTGCTCCTACCAGCAATGATCCAAGCAAACCAGGTGCTTGGGTAAAAGCAAAAGCATCTATCTCTTCAAGCGTTATACCGGCTTCTTTTAAGGCTTCATCCACTACCGGTATTATTGCCTGCAAATGTGCCCTGGAGGCCAGTTCCGGTACAACACCACCATATTGCTCATGAATTTTTTGACTGAAAATAATGTTACTTGATATAAAGCCATCTTTGCACACAGAAGCCGCAGTTTCGTCGCAAGAAGATTCTATTGCAAGGATGTTAGGCATATTTAAATAGAAAACTTAATACGGAATAAATGTTCTAAAATTACTTTGAGCGAATTGCAACAACAGGGTCAAGCCTTGAAGCTATGTAAGCAGGAATAATGCCCGATAATATTCCAATGATTATACATATAGAAATAGCAAGCGTAAGGATGCCTGCCGAAATGTAAACAGGAAAATCAAAAACATTTGTAAGAACAATTGTCAATAAATAAACGAGCAATAATCCTATCAACCCTCCCATAATACAAATGATAGCAGCTTCAAGTAAAAATTCAGAAAGAATACTTCTTTTTTTTGCACCGATCGCTTTTTTTAATCCAATCATTGCGGTTCTTTCCTTTACCGTTACAAACATAATGTTTGCAATGCCAAATGCACCCACTACCAGGCTTAGAATTCCAATAGCCCAGCCGCCGAGATTGATACTTGAAAAGAGGGAAGTTACCTGATTGCTAATAGTGCTCATCAGGTTTAAGGAAAAATTATCTTCCTGGGTGGGGCTTAATTTTCTGATAGAACGCATTACACCTTTTAACTCATCCTGAAGAGCAATATCGGTTACATTTTCTTTTCCTTTTACCATAATCAACGGCCTGCTGTTATCTTCATTGAACACCTGCCTGGCAAAGCGGTAAGGCAACATAACAGATTCGTCATAATTCCATCCTATAAGGTTTGTACCAACTTTTTTAATTACACCTACCACTTTTGCATACTTGTCTTTCACTTTAATCTCCCTTCCAACTGCCAGTGCAGGATTACTAAATAAATTTTCGGCATTCGTATATCCCATAATTACCACCGGACTTCCAGATGAAAACTCGCTGGCAGAAATGAATCTTCCATATTGCATGGTGACAGGTTGAATTTCATTTTCTTCAGTACTTATACCATAAAAGCTTGCACCCTGCAATGCAAAATTTTCATATTGAATTGCACCATTGCCAATGATGATAAATGCCACATTGCTTGCAAGCTGGCTCCTCTCTTTTATGAACGCTACTTCCTTAAAATCAGGGTTAGGCCTGTTTACAAATTTCCACCAGGGATAATCCGGGCCATCCCCTGTGATCTGCCATTTATCAACATATACCGTATTAGTGCCAAGGCTTTTTATTTGATTTTGAATATTCATTTCAAGGCTGTTAACTGTTGCGAGCACACCTATTATACAAAATATGCCGAATGAAATTCCTATTAATGATAGTGAAGTACGCAGCTTATTTACCATAAGCTCCTGCATGGTTAGCCGAAAAGAGCTTGATAAAATATTTAGAGTTTTGCGCATTTCGCAAATTTAATGTTTAGTAATTGCAATGCTTAATTTTAAAGAAGTGCTATTTTCAGGAATTCATAAAGAATGCTTCCTCAAACTATTATATTCCTTGAAAAAGCAGCTGTTATGGATAAAAGCAATATTGTACTTTGCACCTCCAAAAAGTTATAACAGATTTTGATTGCTGCAAAAGAAAATCTTAGACTTCAAAAAATAATCACAGTTGTTGCGATCCTTTTATTTATTATTAAGATTGCTGCATGGCATATTACCCAATCGCTCGCTATCCTTACTGATGCGCTGGAAAGTATTGTAAATATTGTAGCCGGGATTATAGGAATTTATAGTCTTTATCTCTCATCAAAACCAAGAGACCAGGAGCACCCTTACGGGCATGGTAAAATTGAATTCATATCTGCTGCAATTGAAGGCACGCTTATAACTGTTGCAGGTGTTTTTATTATTTATAAATCTTTTAAAAACTTTGCACATCCTGTGCAAATTTCGAAACTTGATTTTGGAATTATATTGCTTGGCGCTACAGCGGTGGTTAACTATGTAATAGGTACGATGTGTATTACAACGGGAAAAAAAAATAATTCACTACAGTTAATCGCAGGTGGAAAGCATTTAAAAAGCGATACATATAGCACTATTGGAATTTTCGCAGGGCTGCTATTGCTTTATTTTACAAAATGGTTGTGGATTGATAGTGCAATTGCCTGTCTTATTGCTTTAATTATTATTTATACAGGTTACAAAATTGTGCGTACATCCATTGCGGGTATAATGGATGAGGCGGACAGGAAATTATTAGATAACCTGGTTAATTTGCTTGATGATAACCGGCGTGCAAACTGGATCGATATTCATAACCTTCGTATTATTAAATATGGCAGCACCTTACATTGCGACTGTCATCTTACTGTGCCCTGGTATCTGAATGTAAATGAAGCCCACATTGAAATTGAAGCTCTTGCAGCCCTTATCAGAAATGAATTTGGCGAAGCTGTTGAACTCTTTGTCCATTCCGATGGATGCAAAGAATTTTCCTGCCCTATTTGCTCAAAACAAAATTGTATGGTTCGCCAGCATGAATTTGAAAAAAAGATAGAATGGACGATTGAGAATATTTCAAAAGACAAACGGCATAAAATTTTTACGTGATTTTAGGAGGTTGTTTTTAAATATTTTATTAATCTGAAGCCTTACAAAAAAATCCCCTCGCCGGAGCGAAGGGATTCCCAAATTGTATAACTGATTACTATTACAATCTCTATTCTCTGTAAATATTTTTATTCTGACAAAAGTGTTTTTGTAATCAATTCTTCATCAGTCGAAAACTTTAAATAATAGATACCTTTAGTAAAACCGGGAACTGTTTTATTGAATGAATTCAAGCCTGGTTGCAATTGAAGAGACTCGGTAAAATATACCCTTCCCGCCACATCTGTTATAGCGGCTCTCACATGTTGCGCGTGATCACTGTTCACTGAAAAGTTTAATTTTCTTGTTTCCGAAAATAACTTTGCATACCCGGCCGAGAAGCTATGCGTTAACTTTACATTGATCGCAACTGTCTTGCTATAACTCATCTTTCCATCAAGATCAACCATTGAAAGCCTGTAATAGTTTGTGCCTTTGAAGGGCTGGATGTCTTTAAAAGAATAAGAGTTTTCTAACGCAGAGGTTCCCTTCGCAAATACGTTTCCTATTTTTGAAAAATTCTGGCCATCCCTGCTCCTTTGTATTTCATAATAATTACTGTTTATTTCAGAAGATGTTTTCCAAAAAAGCGCAATTTCTTCTTTATCATTTTTTCCTGAGAAATCAGTGAGCGTAACAGGTAATGCACTGGCAGTGATCAGGGGATTTCTTGCCATCCATTCATAAATATTTTGATTGATACCATCCAATAAAAAATTATTAGGTAACTGACCCTTACCACCGTAGAATTGTTCCCAGCAACAATGGCCGCCTCCACCGTAATTAGTGGAAACGTAGATACCGGAAGCAGGCTTTATAAAATCCATCTGGTTAGTTCGGGTAAGAATATCCCGCGAATCATTTACCTGTTCAAAGCCCAATAGCCTGCCACCAGCTGAGGCAAAATTGTCAAATAACTGAGGATAAGGCAGGTTGTCATCGGGTCGTACACCTTCAACCTCCACAACAGTTGCTACCTGGCTGGCATATTTATATGGCCCACCAAGTGGATCGCCGGTAACGAATGTGGTGCTTACCCATCCGCCCATAGACAAACCTGTGAGATGCATTTTTTTTGGATCAATCCTGTATAAAGATTTTAGCACCTGGATTTTTGGGTCTACACTTACTTCCCATGGCCATCCGGAAAGCGGTTGTAAACTTATGACAATAAATTTCACACTGTCAACGCCAATCTTTACATTTCCGTTCCAGCCCTGGCTAATATAAGCGCCAGGCCCGTTAGCAATTACTTTTGAAGATGTGGGACCTACTTCCCCTATTCCAGGAAAGAAAATAATGGTTGGATATCCTGTCTTAGAATTGGCATCATAATCCCAGGGTAAGTGGACATATGCATTCCAGCCGCCTACGCTAATAAGTGACTGTTGTGCTGAGACAATGCTAACTGTAAAAATACCCGCTAAAAAAAACAGTACAATAGAGGCGTGTCTTCTGAGAAGGTTAGTTTGTTTCATAGAATGGTTATTTTGGTTTAAAATAAGAGTATCCTGAATTTGGAAAACCACTTTTTACACTATTCACTTTCTAAAGGCATATTAATAAGTTGCAGGAAAATTAACCCACGTATACCCTGAACTGTATTAATAAAAAGTATTGAAGATTAGGGCAAACAACACGACCAAGCAACATGAAAACGTATGTAGGAATGTTTTATTTTCTTATAAAATATAATTGAGTAGAGTTGCTTTTAACACTGTATTATCCGCATCAGTTTTTACGAAGTAAACGAGGTAATTAATGCGGGGTTAATCGTAAATAACGAAGGTTTTAGATGTGAGTTTCAGCAGTCGGCAGGGAAGCAGTTTCCAATTCTAACTTTATGCATTATAATTGGCTTTTAGTCAGGAGACGTTTGTGTTTTATTTAATAAGCATTGCAATTCCGTAAGCAGCGCCTGCAGCTAACGCACCAATAAACATAACTTTTAATGCGCCTGAAAGTGCTGGCACACCTGTAATTTTGCTTTTAAAATATCCAAAAATAAACAGGCAGATGAGAGTTGCAATTATGGAAAGCTTTAAGGCTTCTTTTGAATTGGAAATAAAGAAATACGGGCTTAATGGTATAATGCCGCCGATAATATAAGAGACACCGATATTCAATGCGCTTTTGCGGGCTCTGCGGGGATCTGGTTTATCAAGCCCTAATTCAAATTTCATCATAAAATCTACCCACTGTTTCTTATCAATTGCAATTTCTTCAGTTGCCTTAATTTGCAGGTCTTCGCTAAGGCCTATACTTTCAAAAAAATCCTGCACCTCCTTCTTTTCCATTTCAGGAATACGCTCGACTTCGGCATACTCTCGTTTTAACTCACTGTTGTAATGGTCCTGTTCGGTTTTACCTGCAAGGTATCCCCCAAGCCCCATTGCAATACTCCCTGCAGCGATTTCAGCTATACCGGCAATTATAACGATATTGCTCGTTGCCACAGCACCACTTAATCCGGCTGCCAGGGCAAATGGAACTGTAAGCCCGTCGCTCATACCTATAACAACATCTCTCAACAAATCTGAACTTTGTAAATGTTCTTCTGCGTGATGATCGTGATCGTGCATTTGGTTAATTTTATTAAGTAGGCTAATCAGTAAATTAGTTAGGACTTAAAAATTAAGAATTAAGAATTAAGAATTGAGGGATGAGGAATTGAAAATTAGTCTTCAGCATCATCCATTGATAAATTATCAAAATTATGAAATGGTTCAATATCCCATTTAGGGGTGTGGGATAGAAGCTTTATAACTTATTCTATATACCAATCCATTGTAATCATCGCTGACCAGCATTGAGCCATCCTGCATAAAAATAACATCAACCGGACGGCCGTTTACTATCTTTTCATTTTGTAGCCACCCCTGCGCAAAAGGAATAGGATCAGAAGGATTTCCATTTGCATCCATTTTTAAAACAGCCACATTGTAGCCAATAGGAATGCTCCTGTTCCAGCTACCGTGCCTGGCTACAAAAATTGCATTTTTATATTCAGCAGGAAACATGCTTCCGGTGTAAAATCTCAAGCCAAGTGCAGCTACGTGTGGCCCCATTAATTTTACAGGAGGGGCATAATCACTGCAATTTTTGCCTATCCCAAATTTAGGATCAGGAATATTTCCCTGATGGCAATAAGGATATCCGAAATTCATTCCCGGTTTGGGAGCATTATTTAATTCATCATTGGGCACATCATCTCCAAGTTCATCTCTTCCATTATCAGTAAACCAAAGTTCTTTAGTATCGGGATGCCATGCAAAACCTACACTATTCCTTATTCCTTTGGCAAAAATTTCCATGCCTGAGCCATCAGGGTTCATCCTGGTTATGGAAGCATAAATTGGCTTATCAGGTTCGCATATATTGCAGGGAGCTCCTACAGGTACATACAATTTTCCATCCGGGCCAAAGGCAATGAATTTCCAGCCATGATGCGTATCAGTAGGATACTTATCATAAACCATTACCGGAGCCGGAGGATTTTCCAGTCTTGATTCAATACTATCAAGCCTGTAAATAGTTGAAATGGTGGCAACGTAAAGGCTTCCATCTTTAAACGCAACGCCATTTGGGGTGTTAAGATCTTTTGCTATAGTGTAAACTTTATCCGCTTTGCCATCATGATTTTCATCTTTTATCGCATAAACTTTTCCGGTTCCCTGGGTTCCAACAAATAGAGTTCCATCCGGAGATACACACAAACTCCTTGCACCTTCAGCTTTTGCATATACATTTATTGAAAAACCCGCTGGTAAAATAATTTTATCAAGATTATATTTTTTGAAAAGATCATCCGTTTGCTGAAATGTTGAATCTTTCGAAGAACCTGATTTAACCGTATCTCCACTGCCGCAGCTGCAGAAATTACAAACACATACTAATG
>DASYOM010000221.1:0-10699 GCA_036007765.1 Chitinophagaceae bacterium
GATATCCATTGGGCAAATCCGATAGAGTGGGTTATCTCCAAGGTTCCAGATATCCTCACAAATTGTGAGTGCAATTTTTTTCCCTTTGAATTCAATAATATTCCAGGTGAATGCCGGTTCAAAATACCTGTATTCATCAAACACGTCATAATTAGGAAGGCAGGTTTTATGTGCAATTCCTTTGATTACTTTTTCATACAAAAGAAAAGCAGCATTAAAAAGGTCTTTACCTTCTCTTACGGGATTTCTGTCAGGGGCACCAACAATTACACCAATTGTATCTGCATGTTTTTTAATAATATCAATGCTTTCATAACACTTGTTTACAAAATCATTAAAATCCAGAAAATCCCTTGCAGGGTAGCCACAAACAGACATTTCGCTAAAAACAACAAGGTCGGCATTTTCCTTTTTAGCAAAATTTATTGCGCCGATAATTTTATTGGTGTTACTTTCAAAATTGCCAATATGATAATTTTGCTGCGCAAGAATGATTTTCATTTTGCAAAATTAGGAGAATAAATGGTTACAGCTTTTTAAGAAAGAATTGAGCGTCTCTTTAAGAGGAATAGAAATAAAATTTGACAATGAATAAAATATTAATTCCGCTTTGTACTATACTTATTTTCTCTTCCTGTAAAAACAATAAGAACATTCCTGATGTCTCATCGGTGAAAGTAACCCTGGAAACAAAAAGATTTGAACAGGACTTCTTTGCCATTGATACAAATCATGTTGCTACCTCCCTGCTGAAAATTTTAAAAAAATACCCCCGCTTTACTCCGGACTTCATTGGAAATATTCTTGGCCTTGATATGGATAGTTTACTCATTCCTTTTAATGCTCAGGATAATGCGGTGCGGTTATTTATTAAGGATTATATGCCAATTAAAGATTCATCAGATGTGATCTTTAAAAATTTCAGCAAACAAAATGATGAGATAAAACAAGGACTGCAATTTGTAAAATATTATTTCCCGGATTATAATTTGCCTCAATCAGTAATAACATTTATCGGGCCTATCAATGCAAATTTTGAAACTTCATTCGGCACTCAGGGCGATATACTTACCTCTGATGAAGTAGGGATTGGATTACAACTTCACCTCGGAAAAAATTTTTCATTCTACCAAAGTCCGGAAGGGCAAGAACAATATCCTGATTTTCTCTCTAACAATTTTGACCCTGAGCATATACCTGTAAACAGCATGCGTAATATAATTGATGATCTTTTCCCTGATAGAAGTACAGGAAAAGCTCTCATAGAACAAATGGTTGAAAAAGGAAAGAGATTATACCTGCTTACAAAATTTTTACCTTACACTTCAGAGTATTTGTGTATAGGCTATACGCAGAAGCAATTAAAAGATTCTTATACTAATGAAGCAGTAATCTGGGATTTTTTTTTAAACAACGACTTACTGAATAATGCCGAGCAAGATATCATAAAAAACTATATAGGAGAAAGCCCAAAAACACAGGAATTTGGTAGTGATTCGCCAGGGAATCTTGGAAGTTTTTCCGGATTGCAAATCATAAAAAAATATATGGAAAAGTTTCCTGAAACAAAATTGAAAGATTTAATGAATACGGAAGCGAGAGAAATCTTCAGCAAGTCGAAATACAAGCCAAGGAGCTAATTTAATTTCAAAGGAACCACCATTTCAAATGCAGGAATGTTTACAAGAAATGTTTGCTTATTGTGACTATTTTCCATAAAATAAATACCATGCATTTTTCCTAACTCACTTCTTAAATTGCACCCGCTCACATATTGATATTTTTCACCTGAATTTATCTTCGGTTGAACTCCTATAACTCCTTCCCCTTCTACTTCTCTGTATTCTGAATTACTATCAAAAATGTACCAATGCCTTCTTAATAACTGAACAGGGAAAGGATTATTATTTTCAATGGTAATTCGATAGGCAAACATGAATTCATTAGTAACAGGATTACTGTATTCAGGTTGATAAAAAGTTTCAACACTTATGGTTACGCCTTCTGATATTTTAGAAATCATAATCCGGTAGGTTAATTATAAAGTTATTAAAAAACTGAAGAAAATATAAAAACGATATTGAATTTAAAACGTTTAAAAGTTAACAATTTATCCTGATACCAAGGATATCTTTATTTAAAAACACATTGTACCGCTCCGCCCCTATATTTTTTTCGTTTTAAAATACCCATTTCTATTTAGCCATAGCGATATCTTTTCCCTGTTATCTCCCTGTATTAATATCTCATTGTTTTTTACTGACCCTCCTGTACCACAATAAGATTTTAGTTGTTTTCCAAGTTTTTCAAGGTCGGCTATGTTTCCAGAAAAACCATATACCAGCGTAACCATTTTACCTCCCCTATGTTTGGCGTCAAGTCTCACAATTAACAACTGCTCTTTAGGCGGTAGCGTTTCACTTTCCTCTTTTTCATAAATGGATATTTTCACAGCAGGATCGGTGGAATATATGATTCCTGCATTATATAACTTTTTCTTAGCCATATTATTGTTTTATTTCTGCCTTCAGACTTAAATCCAAACTTTTTGCCTGGTGAATAATTGCTCCGCTTGAAATGAAATCAACACCTGTAGCGGCATACAATTCAATATTGTCATAATTGATCCCCCCACTTGCTTCAGTTTCATATCGGCCATTTATAATTTTCAATGCTTCTGAAATTTGTACAGGGGTAAAATTATCGAGCATGATCCGGTCTACTTTACCCACCTTAATTACTCTCTTAACATCCTCAATATTTCGGGTTTCAACTTCAATTTTTAAACCCGTTTTTTTGTCCTGAACATATTCCCATGCCTTTAATATCGCACCTTCTATTCCGCCGCAATAATCAATATGATTATCCTTAAGCATAATCATATCATACAAGCCAAACCTGTGATTCACTCCTCCTCCAATCTTTACAGCTTCTTTTTCAAGTAGCCTGAAGTTCGGAGTTGTTTTCCTTGTGTCAAGTAATTTAGTTGTGTACCCTTCCAGTTTTTTCACATACTTTCTGGTAAGTGTTGCAATGCCACTCATTCTTTGCATACAATTAAGAACAAGCCGCTCGCAGGTGAGTATTGTATAAATTTTTGCTTCTACTTCAAAAGCTGTTTCTCCTACTTGCATTCTTTCTCCATCCCGCTTTATTTTTTTTACGTGAGCTGAAGATTCTACATTGCTAAATACTTTTTCGGCCACATCAACTCCAGCAAGAATTCCGTAATCTTTAATTTTCAAAATTGCTTTGCCTCTTGCATCGGCATCTATACAGGAACGTGTTGAATGATCGCCATCTCCAATATCTTCGGCCAGCGCATTGGTAATAAATTGTGACAATTGCTTATTATAAGACATAGAAACAAAAATATAAAATGCATGTGATAACTATTGATTTAGAAAACAAAAAAGCCCGGCAAAAACCAGGCTTCTGAATTTGGAAATAATTTATTTATTTTTCAAATCGAAGTTCCTGTACTACCTGCTTTTCTCCTTTTTGCTTTAGATAAATAGTTGTACGAAATATCCCATTAACCGTTTCTAAATTACCAATACAATATTGAGAACCTTCATTATCGCTTTTATGCAGGATCTGAAAATTTTTGGCAGGATTTTTCGAAAAGAAATCACGCAATACAAGTTCAGCCTGGCTTTTACTGTAAGAATTGCTTTTACCGGGGAATGTAATTTCAACTGTGTTATCGAAAAATTTTGAAACTTCAGAAGCATTCCCTGTTTTGATTGCATTAATAATTTCGGTAAAAGAAACGGAGACTAAAAAAGAAAAAGAAAGAAAAACAAGAAAAGAAAGTAATAAATTTTTCATAGCATATGATTAAATAACTAAATTTTGCGAAAAACGTGCCAAGATAACTCTGAGGCGGTAATGGCGAGACCCAAAAAATTCAGATTAAGAAAAACAAATTACATAAACTTACAACCTAATAATTAGTTTTGAAAAATGGACGCAAAGAAAGTAATATTAATAATAATGGATGGATGGGGGCTTGGCAAAGTAAAAGAAAGCGATGCCCTCCAACATGCAAACGTTCCCTTTGTAACTTCACTTTATTCGAAGTATCCACATACAACATTAGTAACCTGCGGCAAAGCAGTAGGCTTACCTGAAGGCCAAATGGGAAACAGCGAAGTGGGGCATTTAAATCTTGGGGCAGGCAGGGTGGTTTACCAGGAGCTTGAAAGGATAAATGTCGCCATTGAAACCGGCGGGTTTCAAAACAATAAAATCCTCCTTGACAGCCTTAATTACGCAAAGGAAAATAATAAACCATTGCACCTGATCGGTCTCGTCAGCAACGGAGGTGTGCATTCCCATATCAACCATCTTAAGGCAATCACCTCACTTTGTAAAGAAAAAAATATTGACACTGTTTATATTCACGCTTTTACTGATGGACGTGATACTGATCCAAAAAGTGGTGTAATTTTTTTAAAAGAATTACAGGAGCACCTTGATAAAACTTCCGGAAAAATTGCAACGGTTACAGGACGTTACTATGCCATGGATCGTGACAAAAGGTGGGAACGTATTAAAATCGCATACGATGCATTAGTGCACAGGATAGGCTCGCCTGCAAACAATATCTCATCGGCTGTTGAAACCTCTTACGAAAATAATGTAACTGATGAATTTTTATTGCCGGTAATAAACGAAGAAACACCTGGTTCAGCAATAAAAAACGGAGACGCAGTTATATGTTTCAATTTTCGCACAGATCGCTGCAGGGAAATAACTGAAGTGCTTACTCAAACTTCATTTCCTGAATATGAAATGAAGACGCTCGAACTGAATTACACCACAATGTCGAGGTATGATCATTCGTTTAAAAATATTAATGTAGTTTTTGAAAATGATGATCTTGTCAATACTCTTGGGGAGATCCTGGCGGCAAATCATAAAAAACAAATACGGATCTCGGAAACCGAAAAATATCCGCACGTTTCATTTTTCTTCAGCGGCGGCCGCGAGGTTCCGTTTGAAGGAGAAAGCAGAATAATGATCCCTTCACCTAAAGTGGCAACCTACGATCTTCAACCCAGTATGAGTGCTTACGAAGTAACCGATGCATTATTATCGGAAATAAAAAATAAGGCAGCAGATTTTATTTGCCTGAACTATGCAAACACTGATATGGTAGGGCATACGGGAGTATGGGATGCAGTAAGAAAAGCGGCGGAAACGGTTGATAAATGTGTAGATAAGATTGTAACAGCCGGGCTGGGAAATGGATATACAATTTTTTTAACGGCAGATCATGGCAATGCAGATTATATGATTAACCCTGATGGTACACCTAATACTGCGCACACTTTAAATCTTGTGCCATTTTTTATAATTGATAAAGACTGGAAAGGTGAAATTAAACCAGGCAAACTTGGAGACCTCGCACCTACTATTTTAACTATGATGCAATTACCTATTCCGCCACAGATGACCGGGGAGGTTTTAATAAAATAGCAGTTGTATTTAGGATGCAAAGTCAATAGTCATTGAAGTCTTAATACCTCTCACTTACGCGCCTTGAACTATGAAATCATTAATTTAAATGAAAAAAATAATACGGATTACTCTTATAACATTGCTGGTTATATTAATTATCATCCAGTTTATAAGGCCGGCAAAAAATACATCCGGAAATATGGCCAACGATATCACGACTAAATATGCCGTTCCTGATGATGTGATGCACACCTTGAAGACAGCCTGTTATGATTGCCACAGCAATCACTCAGAATATCCATGGTATTGGAATTTTCAGCCGGTTGCCTGGTTTATGAGTGGACATATAGAAGATGGAAAAGGGGAATTAAATTTTTCAAATTTTACATCCTATAATGTTGCGAAACAATATAAGAAACTTAAAAACCTCGAAGATGAAGTAAAGTCAGGCGGAATGCCACTCTCCTCTTATACACTTATCCATACCAATGCACGTTTATCTGATCAGCAAAAGACTGATATGCAAAAATGGTCGACAGCAACCAGGAAGAAAATTGAAACGCAGAATCCACCTGACAGCTTAAAAATGCCACGGAAATAATTTTCATAGTTAATATGGAATCCCACTCTTATTTCCGCAGAGCTTTTACTGTCCAAAGTATTCTTCATAATTTTTAGTTAATGAAGCAGCAATTATACTCTTTTTTTGTCCTACCTTAGTAGGGTTAAACCAAGCTATAATATATGACAGAAGAGCAAATGCTTCAGGGCTGTCTTAAAAACATTGCTTCTGTGCAGGAAGCATTGTATAATCGTTTTAGCCCTCGAATGTTGGGTGTATGTTATCGTTTTGCCCGAAACCGTGAAGATGCTGAGGATATGATGCAGGAAGGATTTATAAAAGTTTTTTCTCAAATCCACCAGTTTCGTGGGCAAGGCGCACTTGAAGGTTGGGTGAGAAGAATCGTGGTGCATACCTGCATCAATATCCTAAAGAAAAATAAGAAATTTAGTGACAGTGTTGATCTTTTTCATGCGAGTACCCTGCATCTGAACGAAAATAATATTCCTTCGTTGTTGCAGGCAAAGCAGGTAGTAGAATGTATCAGATTGCTACCCTTAGGTTATAGGACTGTTTTAAATCTTTATGCTATTGAAGGTTATTCTCATAGAGAAATTTCTTCTATACTTGATATCGAGGAGAGCACGAGCCGGTCTCAATATACAAGAGCAAAATCAATGCTGGAGGATATTTTATTAAAAAATAAAATACTTCAACAGCCAAGACAAAAGGTTAGGATGGTGTCGGGACTTATTTAATTGCTTGTATTTGAATAAAAATTAACTCTTATTACCACTACTACTGAAACATGTGAACAATGGAAGAAAAATTTTACCTAAACGACTTTGAGCTTTCCTTGCAAGAACAGGCAAACCAATTTAAAATGGTTCCTACCAGGAAAGTGTGGCATGGCATTTACAACGATCTTCATCCAGGCAGGAGGTGGCCGTCTGTCATAGTATCCCTTCTCTTAATATTTTCTATTGTATTCATAGGATACATTAATACCCATACAGATAAGAATGTAGCTGATGTAAAGCATCCACCGTTGGCAAAAAGTGTGAAGAATATTTCAAATCCAGAAATTAATAATCAAACCCGTCAATTGTCGGTTAAACCTGTTAAACAAACAAATGATCAGCAGGGATCCAATCAAAATAATTTTAATAAAGAAAATACTTCATTCGAGCCGGCAGGAGGAAATATTAATTTAAATGACAAAAATGTTCCAGCTAAGAAAGAAAACGAAACGAATACAGCATATGGTGGAAATATATCCGGAGAAAAACAATCTCTTCATTCATTACCAGTAGCCATTACATTACAGGATAGTTATCTGGAGAATAAAAAAGAAATTAACGCTCCTAATGCCAGTATTGCTATTGAAAATTCCATGATACATAATAGTGAGAATATAATAGGCAAATATTCTGATATTTTATTATACCCAACAGACCTTAAAATTTCACAGATCCCTGATGCTGGCAAAAATTTAAAGATTACAGTGCCCTTGATTGCCCTTAATTTAGCCAACAATAAATTATCCGGGCTAAATGATAATGAACAACTCAATTCCAAAAATAACTTAAGTGAAAGTGACAATGCAGTTTCGGCAATAGTTAAAAAAAGAAATGATAAAATTAGCTGGGTATACTACGCAGGTTCATTCGTTAGTTCCGTATCGTTTAAGGGTGAGGCGATCAAAGAAAATATCAATTTGAATGGTTCTGCATCGCCACTTCCACAGGTTACACAAAAAGATATAAAGGAAATACGAAATGCTGCTCTCGGTTTTGAAGCAGGTGTACAAATGAATTATTCAATGGCAACAAAATTGCAATTGACCACAGGGGTTCATGTAACACGTTCAGGTTATAATATTATTTCAAACCTGGTACATCCTACACTTGCCACTTTAACATTAAGAAATCCATCTACAGGAGATTCTTACTCACGTAATTTTGTAACGCATTATGGAGATGGAACCGGGAAGTCAACTGTCACATTGCACAATTACAGTTACCAGGCGTCTATTCCACTGGGCGTTCAATATGTAATGTGGAATAATAAGAATTTGCAAATCATCCTTGCCGCTAATGTTGAGCCCTCATTGGTTTTGAAGGCAGATGCGTATTTACTTTCTGCTAATGGGAAGAACTATGTCAATGTTCCTGATCTTATGCGTAAATGGAATTTTAGCAGCAATTTTGCGCCATTTGTTAGTTTCAGGTCAAGTAGATTTAAGTGGAATATAGGCCCCGACATCCGTTATCAATGGTTATCAACTTATCAAAAAGCTTATACTGTAAAAGAACATTTAATTGACTATGGAATAAGAGTTGGCATTAGTAAATAAACAAGCTTCATCAGCAATAAAATTTTCTTGTTTTCGTTTTTATTTTTTAACTACCATTTTATAAAGTCGTTGCACCGTACCCTGCAGCGGCTTTTTTTTATTCGTAATTTTGAACATGCGAAAATTTTTACGGGTAATTATTTTTATTCCAATATTCTTTTACAGTGCCTGCCAGGAGAATAAGACAAAAAATATTCCACGGGAAATTTCATCCGAAGAGCCATTATCATTTTTTCCTGTTACTGACTTTTTACTCGGCCAGTTAAGTGAGATTGACAAACTCCCTGTTACCCCCTTGAAAATAGATATTAATGGGGACAAAAGAGATTCTATATGGTTGAAAAGAGAAGATGTAAGAAGACTGGCATTTCCCTTCCTTCACCCGGTAATTGATTCTGCGTCTATGACAAAATATTTTGTTGGAAAATCCTTTCTTGACCAGACTATTAATGCTTTTACATTTTCGTATGATGCAAAAACACATTTGCCGGATTCTATAAAATTAGTTCACTGGGATGTGTATGTCGATCCTCAAAAAAACGATATACTGCGCTTATATATGGTCAAAGAAGATATTATTAATGCCGCTAATATCACTACACAACTTACCTGGACGGCTAATAAATGGTTTAGCATAAGAACGATAGTTCAACCACACGGCAAAGAGCCAGAAGTAAAAGAAGAAATACTGAAATGGGATTTTAACGAGTAATGCTTTACTTAAATTATAGTCGGGAAAAATTATAAAAATGAAAACTGATATTTTTCAGTCCATAATAAAAACGTTGCCAAACCAGCCGGGAATTTATAAATACTTTGATGATAAAAGTGAGCTGTTATACGTCGGTAAAGCCAAGAGCATCCGGAAGAGAGTAAGCTCTTATTTTACAAAAACATTTACGGGGTATAAAACACATGAACTGGTAAGGCGAATTAACAAGATTGAATTTACCATTGTAGATAATGAGCAGGATGCCTTTTTATTGGAAAATTCCCTGATAAAACAATTCCAGCCAAAATTTAATATTAACCTGAAGGATGACAAATCTTATCCGTACCTGGTTATTAAAAATGAACCCTTTCCCAGGGTATTTTTAACCAGGTCAAAGATTAATGACGGTTCTCAATATCTTGGCCCATTTACCTCAGTCGGTAAGGTGAGGGAGTTGCTTTTGTTTATAAAGCAAAACGTGCAGTTGAGAACATGCAAACTCAATTTAACAGAGGGCAATATACAAAAACAGAAATTTAAGGTATGCCTTGAATTTCATCTTGGCAATTGCAAGGGCCCTTGCGAAGGCCTGCAAACTCCCGAAGACTATGCTGATGGTTTATCGCAATTAAAAAACCTGATGAAGGGAAACCTGAACCCGGTAATTCAGCATTTTAAAAGTGAAATGGAATATTATTCTGGTGAAATGAAATTTGAAAAAGCGGAATTCTTGAGAAAAAAAATAGAACATCTCCAGAGTTATAAAGCGAAGTCTAAGGTGGTAAATGAGCACGTGGGCAATGTCGATGTATTTTCAATATTGAAAGATGAACACATAGCCTACGTAAATTATTTGATGGTAAGTGAAGGAACAATTATACTTACTAAAACAATAATATTAGAGCAGAAGCTGGATGAAACTCCTGAAGAAGTTTTATTATTTGCGATTGCACAGTTGCGCTCAACATTCAACAGTGAATCAAGTGAAATAATTGTTCCCTTTCAAATTGATTATCCGGGTGGGGATGCAAGCGTTACCATTCCCAGGGCAGGTGACAAAAAAAAGCTCCTGGAACTTTCTGAGAAAAATGTAAACTACTTTATTGAGGAATTAAAAAGAAAGAAAATGCTGCAGCTTGAGGGAAAGACGGATAAAGAAAAACAAAGAGTATTGCAACAGTTGCAAAGTGATCTTCATCTTTCAAATTTACCTGAGCATATAGAATGTTTTGATAATTCAAATTTCCAGGGTAGTTATCCTGTGGCTGCAATGGTATATTTCAGGAATGGCCTGCCGGATAAAAGCCAGTATAGAAAATTTAATATTAAAACGGTAAGTGGGATTAATGACTTTGCCAGTATGAAGGAGGTGGTATCCAGAAGGTATAAACGTCTTGTGCAGGAAAATATATCTCTGCCTGAACTTATAATTATTGACGGTGGAAAAGGGCAACTTAATGCAGCGGTTGAAGGGTTATTGGAATTGAACCTGGAAGGAAAAACAACGATTGTTGGATTGGCAAAAAATGAAGAGGAAATTTTTTTTCCAGGGGATATGCAATCCATTAAATTACCATGGGATAGCGAAACCCTCAAATTAATA
>DASYOM010000222.1:0-12811 GCA_036007765.1 Chitinophagaceae bacterium
CATCAATCGTTTATATTTTCCTTTCCATAGCTGTGCTCATACTTTTAATTGCCTGTATCAATTTCATGAACCTGTCAACTATACGTGCTGCCGAGCGCTCGAAGGAAGTGGGTTTGCGTAAAGTACTGGGCGCCCTGCGTAACAATCTCGTGTGGCAGTTTATTGGAGAATCTGTTTTATTAACTGCCATATCCTGCATCTTATCAGTTGGCTTATTACTATCATTTATGCCTTTGTACAACCAGCTGCTGGGCCACGCAATTACGGTAACATGGAATACAATGCCCATTTATTTATTTCTTATCGGCGTAATAATTATTGTTGGCTTTTTAGCCGGAAGTTATCCCGCATTTTTTCTTTCTGCATTCTCACCCATACAGGCATTAAAGGGGAAATTAAAATTAGGCAAAGGTGGATCTGCATTCAGGCAGGCGTTGGTGGTAGTACAATTTAGCATATCTGTATTTCTTATTATCGGCGTAACTATTATTAGCAGGCAAATGAGTTATGTAAAAAATAAACAACTTGGCTATAACCAAGAGCAAACGATAGCTGTACCTGTTGATAATAATGATATCTATAACAACATGAATGTTTTTAAAACCGCTCTGCAAAGTGACAGAAATATAGAATCCGTATCAATAATGTCTGGCGAGCCGGGAGGTTATTTTGATATGCACGTGTTTGATGTGGAAGGCCATAATGAAAGATGGAATGCCAGGACCGAGTTTGCAGATTTTGAATATGCGAAAACATTAGGATTAAAAATTATTGCGGGCAGAGATTTTTCAGCGCAGTTCCCTACTGATACCACCGATGCAGTATTGATAAATAAAACAGCTGCGGCAAAGCTTGGGTGGACGCCTGAACAGTCCATTGGTAAGTGGATCCAAAACACCGTACGAGACAGTGCGAAACGAAGAATCATTGGTGTTATTGCCGATTTTAATTTTTTATCGCTTAAAGAGAATATGGATGCACTGGTTATATCCCCGGCAATGGATACACGGGTTGCTTTAATAAAATTAAAACCTGGAAATATACAGGCTGGTCTCGCTGCTGTAAAAGCTGAATACAACAAAGTTGCGCCGGCTTATCCGTTAGACTATACATTTTTAGACCAGCAATTTGATGAATTATATAAAAGTGATTTGCGCCAGCAAACCATCTTAACAGTGTTTGCAACGTTAGCAATATTTGTGGCTTGCCTTGGTTTATTCGGGCTTGCATCATTCACAGCAACCAAACGCTTTAAAGAAATTGGAGTAAGAAAAGTATTAGGCTCCTCTGTTCAAGGTATTGTTGTGTTGTTATCAAAAGATTTGTTGAAGCCGGTATTGATTGCAACCTGTATAGCCTTGCCAGTTGGTTACTATGCCATGAATAAATGGTTGCAAAACTTTGCATATAAAACATCTTTAAGCTGGTGGATTTTTGTTTTGGCTGCGCTGATAACATTTGGAATTGCGTTGTTAACGGTAAGTATCAAAGCAATAAAAGCAGCAATAGCTAATCCTGTGAAGAATTTGAGAAGCGAATAAATAACACTGTCTCAGCCGGGTCCTCGTAGGGGACCGGCGTGTAAACGAAAGATCAAATTCAATATTTAAATCTTTAAGCTCAAATCAATATCCATTAACTGCATAATATTATCAACCGGAAAATACTCTGCAAGCCGTTGTAATAAAATCCGGCTGAACTATGAATATAATTCGCCGGGAAATCTTCAAAATTCCATTTGGCTATGCATGGATTGATGCCTCAGCAGGGTTTTTATTTCATCGTTTTGATTGTAGCATGAAACTCCGATGGCGCAGGAACACCAAATATTTAGAAAGTCAACCTTTGCATTTTCAGCGTCTCTACAAGCATCGGGGTTTCCGGTGGAAGTTTTTTAGCTTTTAAGTTCAAAATCGGAAAACCCCGCTGAGAAAAAAACTGAAATACTTCAGGCGAATTATTCCTATTAAAGAAACGGAGATTGTTGAGTCCTCTGCGAGAGATTGCTAAACCTAAATACATTGGAAAAATTTGCTATTGGCCTTTTGTACATATCTTCATTTGCAGTTTTTCGATTGTACTAATATTGTGTGCTCAACGATCTAAAATGCCCGCGCAGCTAAAAGTCCTAATTATGTACAAAATGATTAACTATTATCACGGTTTTAAAAGATAAAATGAAAAATCGCACCTCTGTAATAACTGCGCTGCTATTGGTGATTTCGTTTTTTACAAATTGTTCCAAGACTACAGAAGTAACAGGAAAGCCTGTATTGTTTATTACCTTAAAAGATGAAACCAGAAATGCTGTTTCGGGTGCGACCGTCAGGCTGTATAAAAATGCTGCTGACTCTGGAGTGACTAAATTATCTGATTCCACTGGCGTGGTAATATTTTATGATTTGGATGCAACACTATATTATTGGGATGCAGCAAAGGATTGCAAAACAAACCGGCACAGCCAGAATACTATTAATCGGGCGTTAATTCCCGGCGTCGTACTCTATGGATATTCTGTATTGTCTGCAACCGGGGAATTAAAAATTACTAATAATTCACCAGGGGCATATATTATTTCGGATTCGCGTTTCAATAGTACGATCAAAAGCGATTCGGTTTTTACAACCTATCATAACGTTGGCGCATACACGATACGTAGTGTGCCTGTAAGCGACTCAACATTGATCAGAGACACTACAATCCAGATAAATTGTAACGATACTACATTTATAAACCTGCCATATTAAAGATGTGATTGAGCACTGTTGACCTGACACAAAAAGATTCATTCCTTGTAACGTTTATTCACTCTCCTTCGCCACCCTTGTGGGTGTATCTTTTCCGCTTACAATACTTTCACTGCTTAGTGCAATGGCCTTTATGATCTCTGCCATGTTATTCATGTCGAGCGTTCCTATCTCGTCACTTTGCTTGTGGTAATTAGGTTCATCGTTTGGCGCTTCATCCATTTTAGAGGTAGAGATGGTATGTGCAGGCACACCCAGAGCGGCAAGTGTTGCGTTATCGCTACGGTAAAATAATTTTTGTTTGGGATAAGGGTCTGGCTCAAAATGAAATTTGGAATTAGCAAGGTTAGCCTGTAATATTTTGCCCATATCACTTTTTTCATAACCGGTAATGTAGGCACTGTTTGTTCCCCATTTGCTTTCGGTACCAATCATTTCAATGTTGAACATCGCCATTACTTTATCCGCATTCATTTGTTTGCTAAAGTAGCGGCTACCGAAGCCACCGATCTCTTCGGCGGTAAAGGCAACAAAAACAAGTGTGCGTTCATTATTATTTAATTCACTGAAATATTTTGCCAGCATTATTACCCCAGTGGTGCCTGCAGCATCATCATTGGCACCATTATAAATGCTGTCCTGGTTTTTGTCTGGCTTGCCAATACCCAGGTGGTCATAGTGGCCGGAGAATACCACGAACTCGTCTTTTTTGGTTTTACCCGGAATCACTCCCACCACATTTTTCAAATGCTGTATGGTCAATTCATTTTTAATATGCAGGCTGATGGAAGCAGGAGTAAGGTTCGTGGTTAAAATAAATATTTGGGAAACGGGTGAAGAGAATTTTGCATTGCCGGCAAATCTTTGCATTCCCCTGAATCGCTTTGTATGGGCAGTATCCACGAGCACGATCACATTTTTTTCGGTATCAAAAATGGGGAAAACCATTTTGGAAAAATCATCATCTTTTTTCACCACTACCACCTCGTAATCCTTTAAAGAATTAATATTTATTTCTTCCATAGTTGTATTGGCAGCAACATTATTTATTGTCAATGAATCATCTCCCAGCATACCACTTACTTCAGCAGGCTTTGCTTTGGTCATAGTAAACTCCTGGAAATAAGATGTGCCGGTGCCAAAGAATTGTAAGTTGCTTTTTTTAAATTCCGCCTCAATAAAATCTGCTGCTTTAGCAATACCCGGTGTAAATGTTTTACGGCCCTGCATATCATCGGCAGAAAGTATCTTTTCTATACGTTCCACCTCTGTAGCATTTATTATTTTATCTACCTGCTGCGCAAAAGAAAAGAGGCTTGAAAAGCCGGTGATAAGCACTAAAAGTATTTGCTTCATTTTTTGGTTTTAATTACTGGTTATGATAAATGATAAAATGTTTGCGAAGATATATTTTAATGAGGGTGTGGGATTATGAGCCGGTTTTTGTCCACACAAATGCATGAGGCTAAATAACGCTAAAAATAAAAGACGTCCTTTAACGAGGTTTTCATTTGATGGTGTTGAGGGTAGTATAAAACCTCGATGGCGAAGGGACATTAAATATTTAGAAAGCCAACCTTTGCATTTTCAACGTCTCTATAAGCATCGGGGTTTCCGGTGGGTTTAAAGTTTAAATCGGAAAAGGTCGCTGAAGCAAAATGGGACGTGAAGCTACTATAAGCTTCTTTTCAATTCAGGCAAGCGGACGTTGGCAAGGGTGGGGATGTTGTACGCAGTTTTATTTCTGTTCAAATGCTCCTTCATTTGAATAGATTAGTCCAACTCGTTTTAAGTCATTGTAGAAATTTAATGAATTTTTCAAAACGTTTAAATCCGCACAAGCAACATAATTTACAGATTGGTGAATTATTGCAGCATTATATCTGAAGGAATTAAAAGCAGTAAATTTATTTAAACTTTCATTTGTTGCGGAATATATTCTTGTTGAACTAACAGCAAATAATAAATCTATGTCATTAAATTCTCTAAATAAATTGGGTTGTGTCTTATGCAAGAATGGATAGTCGCCAATGACATATGAAGTTTTTTCGTTTTGGTGAATATTACTCCACTTTGTTCCTTTTGCGCCAAATGTTTTCATCTCCTCTATATGATGTTTAAACAAACCTGCTCTTGTCATTTTTTTATATGTGGGATCTTGTTTTAAAATTTCTGGGTCTATACCTTGAGAAGTTATGACTGACCTTTCCATTATATCTTCAGCAGCATAATCAGTTTTCGGAATTCTCCAAAACAAACTAATTAAGAAAAAAGTAAGAGTTGCTATGTCTTCAATTTTAAAATCAATTTTTGCTAAATCTTCAGTTTGAAAATACTTTATCACTTTACTTGTTTTATTATCCATTTCTCTGTACAAATAATCTTCAAGTATTGATGATTTTATTTCGCTATTTAATTCAACTGCATTTCTGTCAGGCTCAAAAAAAATTGATTTAGAAGGTCTCTGTTTCTTTAATATTATGTCTTTCTTTTTGTCATAAACATATAACAGACCATTTGTGCCAGTAAAGTAATTTATTAAAAATTGTGGTATATAATGATGTGTTGAAGAATTTACTTTAAGAAAATTTTCGAAATCGGTTGCTTCCATTTTTATAATTTTCTAATTGAGTAGGGCTCAAAAAATTGTGTACAACGTCAGTTTGTAAAAACATTCTTGCCATATAAATATACATACCATGTGAATAGCTGTTTCAGTGTATGATTTTTGCTCAATGTATCGCGTGCAATTTATTCAAGGAACCTCCCGCAAACAAACTTATTCCAATACTGATTGTTTGCAGGTCAGCCCCGCTTGTGCAAAACTGCATGTAAGCAGCTGTTTTTTTTCAGTTTGTCTTTAAGTTCTGTTATTGTCAATTCTGGTTTTGTCAAATGAACAACAGCATGGCAGTTAGGACATAAGGGAACTAAATCCTTTTTTGGGTCAACGTGATATTCTTCTTTGATTTCAGAAAGTGGTCTTATATGATGAACATGAATAAATCCTTTTGCAATGTCACCATAAGTTTGTTCAAAGTCAAAGTCGCAAGCATAACATTTGTTACCAAGTGCTTCTATACATTCAATTCGTGCTCTTTGATTTCTTTCATATTTGTTAACAGAAACCTCAATTACTTTTCCTTCTTTTAAAAATAATTGTTCATCGAATGGTTGTGTTTCGGTTGATAGTCTTTCCTCAATAGGAAATCCATCATTTACTAATCCTAAGTTTTTTAAAGCGTCCTGAATTTCCGGCAACAAAGTCCACCCAGTTTTTTTAGAATATCCATCACTAATCATATTAAACCAGCCAAAAAAATCTTCTTGTAAATTACCTGCATCATCTTGATACGTGTCACCAGGAATTACATTGAAAAAGTCAGCTACTGCCTTTCCTAATCTTCCAATCTGTCTGTTGGCAATAATTATAGCCGGGTTGTTTGGGCTTAATAAAGCAGCTAACTGTTTTGCAGTAGCACTTTTGTTATCACATGAATATAAAAGTTGTAAAAGTTCAATTTGTTTTGGCGATAAGCTTTCAGAAATTACTCTTTCGTAGTCATGTCTCGTTAGAATTATGCTACCATCATCTTCCATATTTCAAAATTTAATGGTGTCTGCAAATTGCAGCTTAACGCCACATCGGGGTTTTCATTTTCATAAAATATTCACGAGTCAAAAGTAAGCAATCGAAAATGAAAACCCCGATGCCTGCGGGAGAGTTGAAATATTAAAGTACCAGCGGGGTTTTCATTTTCATAAAATATCCACGAGTTAAAAGTAAGCATTCGAAAATGAAACCCCGATGCTTGCGGAGAGTTGAAATTATACTTGCCGTTCTTCCTTAATTTAGCAGAATGGCCATAAAATATAAGCATTCAGATGTTTATTCAATGTACTTCTGCACATTCACTTTTTATAATTGGATGGCTCTTTTTGAACAAACTAAAAGTTATGATCTTGTTTATAATTGGTTTCATATTTTAAGAGATTACAAAATTGACACTATTGCTTATGTCATTATGCCCAATCATGTACACTGCATTTTATATTTCCCTGACGCAGGATTTAACCTAAACAAATTATTATCCAATGGAAAACGATTCATGGCTTACAAAATCGTCGACAGGTTAAAGTTTGCAAATGAAATAACGACTTTACAGATTTTGCAGGATGCACTTACCGAAAGGGAAAAGAAGAAAAAGCAACTGCATAGAGTATTTAAAGATTCTTTTGATGCCAAAGCAATTTTTTCAGAAAAGTTTCTTATTCAGAAATTAAACTATATCCATCACAATCCCGTAAGCGGGAAATGGAATTTAACGGCAGACTTCGTTTCTTATGAACATAGCAGTGCATCATTTTATGAAGAAGGAACTATTAAGCATTTTGAGCCAAAACACTATAGAGTTCGTAGGTTGAGGTTTATTATAATTTAAAGCCTCTTATACATCGGGGTTTTACCAACTCTTTTTTATGAGATAGTTAATGCGGTGAAAAACGCGATAGACATGAAGTTATAAATACTTAAAAATGACTAATTCTCTTAACTTTACTAACGTTTTGATTGACCTTTAAGCAATAATAAATTATGGCAACACTAACACGATACAATAATTTTAAAAGTTTAAAATGCAGCACCACTCCAAAATTGAATAAACCTAGAAATGCCAGTGTTCAGCAACTACAGGAAATAGAGATTTTTTTGAACCTTTTAAAGAATAAAAAAACAAAAGCAAATAATACTGAAACTGGTGGAAAAAAATTTAACTGATCATATTCTGGATGTTTGTAAAATCCTAAATAAACATACAGTTTAGTATTTAATTGTTGGTGGTACTGCAGTGGCTTTTCATGGATATTTCAGATGGTCCCATAATTCCTCTGGTGAATTAACTGATAAATTCGACCTTGATATTTGGTATAATCCCACATACGACAACTACTTTAAACTTTTAAATACGCTTGAAGAATTAGGCCAGGATATTACTGAATTCCGTGAAGAGCAATCGCCAAGTCCACTAAAATCCTATTTCAGATTTGACTTGGAAAAATTCACATTGGACTTTCTACCTACGCTAAAGGGGCTATCGAAATTCAAATCATCATTTAACAAGAAAGAAATTGTAAATCTTAAGGGGATAGATATTCCTTTTATTGCATTTGATGATTTGCTTAAGGATAAAGCGACAGATTCACGCCCTAAAGATTTAAGCGATATAAATCAATTAAAATCGAAGAGAAAAAAGTGATAATATATATAAAGCCGCAAACATAGCCTTACCTAAAGTTTAGCTGGACGGGAGAACAACTGGCAGCAAATCCCACTTTTGTCCACGCCGGGTTAGCTGCCTGAAGAAAATCTTTCTCCTTACACTGAGTCAGTTGAGAAAAACAATTCAACATTGGTAACCCTACGCAACCACCGCCTCTTTATTGTACCTGCTCCTATATTCCAGCGGTGACATACCCGTAATTTTTCTAAAGACTTCACGAAAAGCTTTCACGTCTGAGTAGCCTACTTCATACATCACTTCATTAATGTTTTTGCGACTGCCTTCAAATGCTTTTTTTGCTGATTCAATTTTTACCCGTTGCATATATTCAACGGGCGTGTTGCCGGTGGCTTTTATAAATCTCCGGTCGAAGTTTCTTCGGCCTACTGCAAACTGGGATGACATCACTTCTACAGATATTTTTTCTTCAATATTGCTCTCAATAAATTTCTGGGCTTGCTGCACCATTTCATCTCCATGTTGTTTCTGCCCGGTAAAAATGCTGAATGCTGATTGGCTGTTTCTATCCAATTCAATCTGCAACACTTTAGAACAATAAATAGCTGTTGGCCTGTCGTAATATTTTTCTACGAGATAAATTACGAGGTTCAAAAAAGAGTATGCGCCGCCGTTAGTATAGATGCCGTTTTCATCGGTAATTAATTTATCCGCCTGTAAATTCACTTTCGGATACATCTCTCTAAAAGTATCGCATAGCGACCAATGCGTAGAACAACTTCTGCCATCCAAAATGCCCGTAGATGCCAGGATAAATGCGCCCGAACACATACTGGCTATCTCCGCTCCTGCCTTGTATTGTTGTACAATCCAATCGAGCATGGCCTGGTTACCACTTGTATTTTTTATTGGTAGTGCAGCTGGTATGATGATCAGGTTGGTCTTATTAATTGCTGAGATGTGAGCATCGGTTTTTATAGCAACCAAACCCTTTACATATTCCTCCTTCCCCGATGTGCCGGCTACCACTACTTGGTGCTGTTGTTTATTGCCTTGCTTTTTCCAATAGCTGTTGGCTTTTGTAAATACTTCAACTGTTCCTACTATACAGGCAACGGTACTCAGGGCGCATTGCTCTTCAGGATATAATATGGTGATATGCTTCATTGATTTTTTTGGCAAAGGTATAAAACAATGATGTCCAAATCAACCCATCAGATTGTCTATTTTACCACTTAATTTTATAATATTAGACAATACTTTTACATCATCATTTTAAACAATCGGATCAAAAAATATATCATTCACTACACGACATAAAAAACAGGTATGAGTAATTACGAAAAATTTAAACAGTTGCATTATCAGCAAAAGCCTTTGTTGTTGGCCAATGCATGGAATGTAAAGAGCGCCCAGCTTATAGAAAAAGCCGGCTTTGAAGCAATAGGCACTTCAAGCGGAGCTATTGCGGATTCATTGGGCTATGCAGATGGTGAAAAAATTCCATTTAGCGAGTTGCTATACATTGTACAAAGAATAAAGGCATCTACTGATACGCTGTTGTCAGTGGATATGGAAAGGGGTTATAGCGATGATTTGAATGTACTAAACGACAATATTCAAAAGCTCATAGACATTGGTGTAGCCGGCATCAACATGGAAGATGCACAGGGAGAGGAAATCTATTTGCGAAAACTGGAAAGCATCAAAAACTATTTGACAAAAACAAATCAACCCCTTTTTATCAATGCACGTACAGATGGCTTTTTACAAAAACTGCCATCGCCTTTGGAAACCACTATTAGAAGAGCCAAGCTATACCAGGATGCGGGTGCTGATGGGCTGTTTGTTACAGGAGTTTCAGATGTTGCGGTTATAAAAGAGATCACTTCATCTGTGTTATTGCCGGTAAATGTAGTTAGTACGCCAGCAGTTTCTGTTGATGCATTAACAGAAAACGGTATAAAGAGAATAAGCATGGCGGTGTTTTTATACAGGGCAACTTACAGTCATTTGGAAAAAGTTACGACAGCAGTTAAAAGTGAAAATTCATTTGCACCCTTATTTTAAAAACATCCATAAGTGATGAATAAACAATTACAGAAATTAGAAAAGCTCAGGCACTTTTTATTGAAGGAAATAAGTAGTTTGACAACGGAACAATTAAATACAATTCCAGATGGATTTAGTAACAATATCATTTGGAATTTAGCGCATTTGGTATCTGCCACTCAACTAATTTTTTACAAAAGAGCAGGATTGCCATTAACTATTCATAAACAATATATCACCCCTTTCCTGCCAGGTTCTAAACCTGGAACTTTAATTAGTAACGAAGACATTGATGCTATTAAAGAATTATCCATTAGTACCATCGGGGGCATGCAAACGGATTATGAAAACCAAAGTTTTGACAATTATAAAAAGTCGGAAAACCTCGAACGGTATTATGGCATTGAAGTGCTAACCATAGAAGATGCAATAGAATTTTTACTGTATCATGAAGGATATCACAGTGGCAAAATTATCGCACTCAAACACCTTGTATAATCAATTAGAAATCTTTAAACACAAAACTTAAAATTATATGGAAAATCAGCAGGAAGTATTCATTAAAATGGTGCTGGATGCCTGGCATTCAAAAACAAATCAGTTTGATAAAATGCTATTGGAACTATCAGATGAACAGTTACTAAAAGAAGTTTCACCCGGCAGGAACAGGGATTTATCTTTTAGGTCATTTAACGGTGATGGTAAACTTCATGCTTCCGTTATTGGGTTATGGAGAAAATCCTACACCACATTTAGTTCCACTTTTTATAAGAACACCAGACAGAGAAGTTAGTGATTTACCCACTATAAATGAACTTCGGCAAGAGTGGTCAGAAGCAAAGGTTGCATTAGAAAAAAATATCATTGCCACTGCCGCAAATGAATGGTTTCAGAAACATACTTCCATATCAGAAGAAGATTTTGCAAAAGAGCCTCACCGCAATAAACTCAATGTGGTGCTAAGCAGAGCCAGTCATTTTGATTATCATTTAGGGCAGTTAATATTTTTAAAAAGCAATAAATAAGATTCAAAAACTAGAAATAACAAACGATATGGCACGAATGATTGCAATCTACAAAACGCCAAAAGATATCGACGCTTTTGATAAACACTATTTTGAGGTACATATTCCACTTGCAAAAAAACTTCCCGGCCTAATAAAGTATGATGTCGGCAGAAGCCCGATTATTTCAACAACAGGACATTCAGATATTTATTGTATTGGTACCTTACACTTTGAAAGCTTAGAGGCAATTAAAACCGCCTTTGCCTCTCCGCAAGGACAAGCATGTGCTACAGACAGAAAAATTTTCGCACCAAACAATGATGATGTTCAAATTTATTTGTTTGACACAGTTGAGGTATAGAAAAATTAATTTGCTTTACAAATCAAAAAAAATGAAGAAAACAATTTTACTATCAATAACTGCGGCTCTATTATTTATAAGCTTTAGTGTTCCAAAACAAAAATCATATAATATGAATAATGAAAATTTTACCTCATCCATCATGGTTGACAAAACACCGATCGAAGCATTCAATGCCATTAAAAATTTCAAGAGCTGGTGGAGCGAAGATATTGAAGGCAATACTGACCAGCTTAATGAAACCTTTTTCTATCATTACAAAGACATGCATCTCTGTAAAATCAAATTGATAGAAATGGTTCCTGGCAAAAAACTGGTGTACCAGGTGGTAGCCAATGAATTTAGTTTTACTAAAGACAAAACCGAATGGGTAAACACGAAATTGGTTTTTGATATTTCTACTGAAGGGAAGCAAACAAAAGTAACATTCACACACGAGGGCCTGGTGCCAGAATATGAATGCTACAATGTATGCCATGACGCATGGACAGGATTTATTCAAAAAAGCCTGAAGAACCTTATAAATACAGGCAAGGGGGAACCTAATCCCAAAGGCGGCACTAATAAAATAAACGCTGACAATATCAAAAAATGGAACCTCAAAAATTAGACAATGAATAACAACGATTTTACTAAAACATTTCAAGTAGAACAATCACCGGCCGAAATTTTCGAAGTAATTAAAGATGTTCGCGGTTGGTGGTCAGGGCTATACGGCGAAGAGTTTGAAGGCAGCTCAGAAAAGCCCGGCGATGAGTTTACATTTCGAGCAGGCGGCGGTGCGCACTACTCTAAACAAAAATTAGCAGAGCTAATTCCAAATAAAAAAATTGTTTGGTTGGTTACGGATAGCAATCTGAACTTTCTTGAAAAGCCCAATGAATGGATCGGAACAAAAATTTGTTTTGATATTTCAAAAAAAGGAAACAAGACGCAAGTCCGTTTCACTCACGTTGGTTTAGTTCCCAAAATTGAGTGTTATAACAGCTGTTCAAGTGCCTGGAGCCAATACCTGCAGCAGTTTCTGTCTCCATTGATTACTAAAGCTAAAGGGTAAAAAGACGAGCATTTCTTATGATAAAAATTTGTTGTCCCCGCGGGCTTTTCGGTTCAAAGCCTTACCCGAAATTATAAATTTTGGGATCATGCTTCCTTATTTATTCTTCCTCAATTCCTTAAGAGAATAAAAAGTATCTCTCCAACAAATACCGCCATTGTGCAAATTGGTAATGGTAGCCTTTATTATGATATACCCCACGTTGGCGGCAGCGTTCGCTCAATGTCATTTAGTTAAGACATAAGCAAATAAAAACCATTGAGTTAAGAACTGAAAGATTTCAGTTCTTTGTGTTCTACTAAAAACAAACTCAATGGTTCATACAAATGTAAAAGTTATCGAAGAGTTAA